>NZ_JWSW01000019.1:0-17215 GCF_000828125.2 Rickettsia asembonensis
AAGTATTATATCCCATATAAATTAAAAAAAATAAATCCAACAATAAATATAGATAATTTTAACCAAGAAATTTCAATAATTAATAAAGATACCCCAAGAACTGCCATACATATAAGAATAGTATCACATATTGAGGCTGCAATGATGCTAGGTAAAGCCTTGCTAAATTTTGGCTGTTTTGCTCCTTGATTAAATATAAAAATATTCTGTACTCCGAGCGGCACTATTAAACCAAGAGCTAAAACAATACCATGTAAAAAAGCACTTAATATATCATTCATTGTAATTTAGTTTTTATTTTTAATAATATTAACAAAGAGGGGATAGTAATAATTGTAGTTAATAAAAAGAAATTTTGCCAACCGAAATTTACTACCATATAGCCTGAAATTATAGGAAAAATTGAGCGTGAAATTCCCATCATCGACGAAAGAAAAGAATATTGAGTAGCTCGAAATTTACCTTGGCATAGCGAAGAAATAAAAGCTATATAAGCAGTCATCGTCATACCACCGGTAATACTTTCTATTCCTATCGTGATAAATAATAATAAAGAATTTTTACTGTTTATTTCAAGAAAAATATATAAAATATGTCCTAAAGCATGAATAATCCCAAATAAAAATATACTATTTAATATATTTTTATGTTTCATAATAAAGCCGCCAAGTAGTCCGCCGATTATAGCTCCTACAACACCCCAAAACTTCCCAACACTTGCTATCTCAAAAGCATCATACTCAAGATGAAGCAAAAACGGATTAATCATAACATTGATTAAGTTATCCGGTAATCTATATAATACTAGGAAAATTAATATAAGAATAATGAAATAAACAGAACCTATAGGTTTTAACGCATTATATATAAAATTTATTATGTTTTTTTTATTTTGATTATTTTTTATATCATTCTTGATTATCTGTATATGTATGTTCTCGTTTAAATAACAATACTTAAGTCCTACAATCAATAAAATTAAATAAATAAATACTAAGCCGGCAAAGATTTTATATATTTCATTAAATGTAAAATAAATAGATAAATAAATAGCTCCGGAACCAGCTAAAAGCATCCCGATTCGATAACCGAATATATATATTCCTGAAGTAAACCCAAGCGATTCTTTAGGTACTATTTCCGTTCTTAAAGCACTTAATATAGTATCTTGGGCTGCACTAAAAAAAGAAATAATTAAAGCCGTAAAGGTAAATAATACTAGATTAGTACGAGGTTCTAAAAAGCTGAAAATATATATAAGAAATATTAACGCAGTACTAGTTAAGCAAATCCAAGATAATCTATGACCGAATATTTTATTTAAATATTTAATTTGCACTGCATCAAAAATCGGTGCTAACAAGAAATTAATAGAGTAAGGAAGCGTTATGAATGATAATATACCGATTGTTTGCAGTACTATATCTTCTTTAGCAAGCCAATAATTTAAAGTATTACCAGTAATCATTAGATTAAAACCGCTAATAAGCCCAAACAACCAAATAATACATAAACGAGAGTTATTTAACATGAATTTATATATTTGTTAATTTTATAGCCCACATGACGGATTCCCGCGTAGGCGGGGCTTTGTTGCATGGCTCAAAAACCCGCTCGGTGTCATACCGTGGCTTGTCCACGGTACCCAGTAAAACAATTAAAAATACTAAAATTATTAGTATTTTTAACTGGATCCCGTGAATAAATCACGGGATGACAAAGGCGAGGTCGAGCCATGCAACAAGGCCCGTAGGCGGGAATCCAGTAAAATAAAGCTTTAAAAAAAAGAATAAATAGTTTAAATTATATATGATTTAAGTTAAGAAGAGAAAGAAAAAATAGTTATAATCTTTTTAGAAATCTTCACAGAGCCTAATAATTATTGCTCTTTTTGTTATTAATTGTTAAAATCCGTACATTAAAAGTAATTACAGAATGCATATTGGTATTGTCAAAATTCAATTCTCTGAATTTATGAAGGCTATATGTTTTAATTTGAAACGATTAACCGTTTTAACGGGTAGCTAATATTATCATAGATAACACATAGATAGTAACAAAATTTCTACTAATTTTGTATATACTGACCAAAATTTATCTTAAATTTAAACACAAATTATTAAATGGATCATTCTTACAAAAATAGCAGGATAGTATTTTTAAACTTAAAAAATATGCGAGAAAAACAAACTGAATCTGCGATATTAGAAACTATAAAAAAATCAGAATGTGACTTTTCGCTTCCTGATCAAGATGTATTAAATATAGCTTTTCATGATTACATTTATCCTTTGTCGATGAGATGGAACTTTTTGACATATTTTGAGGATCAAAACCCTTATTTTTCTTATTTCATTTTACACTATGCAGGACCTAAACCATGGACTACTACCGATAAGCATGAACTATGGAAGACAAATCAGGACAAATTAGATAAAATCACAAAATATTACTGGCGATATAGAGAAATAACACCTTGGAGTAGTATAAATTAATTATTTTAATTGACTTTAGCACTTAAGAGATTTAAAAGTTAACTTTAATATGTAAGGTTACAATAAAAATGTTACCGCCTAAAATTTTCTTTGAAAAAGTTAAAGAAATAATTTGGCCTATAGAAAGGAAAGAATTAAAGCTATTTATACCTATGGCTTTAATGATGTTATGTATCCTTTTTAATTTTGGGGCTTTAAGATCTATCAAAGATAGTTTAGTAGTACCCTCTATGGGGGCCGAAATTATTAGTTTCTTAAAATTATGGTTAGTATTACCCTCGTGCGTAATTTTTACCGTACTTTATGTTAAGCTTAGTAATAAATTAAATTTTGAATATATTTTCTACATTATAGTCGGCAGTTTTTTACTATTTTTCTTATTATTTGCCTATATTATTTATCCCAATCAAGATATTTATCATCCTAACGATGAAATGATAAATAATTTAATTGCTTCATACCCTAATTTTAAATGGTTCATTAAAATAGGTAGTAAATGGAGTTATGCACTGATGTATATTTTCTCGGAATTATGGAGTGCAGTAGTCATAAACTTAATGTTTTGGCAGTTTGCCAATCACATCTTCGATACTTTTAAAGCTAAAAGATTCTACCCTGTTCTTGGGATGGTTGGTAATATCGGCCTTATACTAGCGGGTAGCGTACTCGTATTTTTCTCAAGCGGGCAGGATGTTATTGATTCGGAATTATTATCGGATTCGTTTAATTCATCTGCCGGAAATGCTATAATGCTTCAGCCTATCATGTCAATTATTGTTGCTGCAGGAATAATTGCTATGCTTCTATTTAGAATAATAAATAGATTTATTTTAATGGATTCCATAAATGTTTTAGATACAACTAAAACGAAAACAAAACTTTCGGTAATTGAAAGTATCAAATTAGTAATTCACTCAAAATATATAGGTCGTATTGCTTTACTAATAATTTGTTATGGATTATTAATAAATATAGTCGAAGGACCTTGGAAAGCAAAAATAAAAGAATTACATCCAAACACTATAGACTATGTTAACTTTATGGGCAGGTTTAATATTTGGATGGGGATATCATGCGTTACTTTCATGGTAATAGGCAGCAATATCCTTAGAAGACTCGGTTGGCTCATTTCTGCATTATTAACTCCTATTATGTTGTCTATTACCGGCTTGGTGTTTTTTATCTTTATAATTTTTATTGAAGAAATAGGAGCATGTTTCGGTGATTTTAATCTTCTATATGCAGCGATTATTGTTGGAGCTATTCAGAACATACTTAGTAAATCGTCCAAATACTCATTATTCGATTCAACAAAAGAAATGGCGTATATTCCTTTATCTTTAGAGCTTAGAACTAAGGGAAAAGCTGCTGTAGAGGTAATAGGTACTAAATTCGGCAAATCACTTGGAGCATTTATACAGTCTTTGATACTTATTATTATTCCGACTGCTACCTTTGATTCTATTATAATATATTTATTAGTAATTTTTATAGTTATGATGAGTTTATGGATTTGGAACGTTATAAAATTGAATAAGGAATATATAGAGCTGTGTAAGTAGAAAATATGGTTTCTATGTCATTCCCGCGTGGCATTGTTGCGTGGATCAATTTCACCTCTGTCATCCCGTGGCCTGACCACGTCATCCAGTTAAAAATACTAAAATTATTAGTATTTAGTATTTTTTATTGTTTTTATGGACCTAGTTAGCAAGCCACGGGGTGATAGTGGGGGTTTTTTGCCGGTCTACGCAACAATGCCTTCCCGCCTACGCGGGAATGACATAGACATACAAAAATACTAAAATAATGAAAAAAATTCTTAAAATAATATTATTTATAACTATCTTTATTATACTCGCATATAGTGGGCTATGGTTTACTATTATGCTCTCTTTATCACACTCTATAAATCAAAAATATGCCGGTACCAACCTTAATATAGAAGAGACTGATAATAATCCTAATCAGCAATATCATGTTAAGTTTTCCAAAGTTCAACCATATGGTTTTCCTTTTAAATTAGGTATTTCGGTAATTAATTGGCAAGAAGAGAGTATTAATAGAGCAATTGAATTTACCACACCGATAAATATCGGCTATGATTTACTTAAGCAGAAATTATTTATAAATTTTTCCGGAGAAGCATTCGGAAAATTTAAGCCGATTGAAAGAGGGTTTGGAGTAAGATTTTATAATGAGAACTGTATATTATCAACAAAAATACCGTTAAATTTTAAATTATTTGAAATAGTACGATCAAAAAAAGATTTATTTGAAGTTATAAATTTAATAGAAAATATTAAATTTACTTCCGGTAAAACAGAAATTTTTGACTTAGTCGATAATCAAAAATTATATGAAGAAGATCATACTATACTTACTATGTTATTTGACAAAAGTAAGTATTATATAAGTAAACAGGATTTCCTTGATAATATACCGCAAAAATTAGAAATTTATTATGAAACCGAAATAGTAAAAAGTAACCTTGAAGATAGAATAATGCCTGCCGGCTTATTATTATATAGACCCGCTTGGAATAATAATTTCAAATTTTCCGGTAATTTCTTGATTAGTACTAGTAGGTTGCATTTTAAAGATATTGCTAAAGATTTAACAATTGAAGTTACTAATGCAAAAATAAATAGTAATAACTTTGAAAATAATATTAATTTATTATATAAAGGTAAGTTAAACGATTTCGGCAATAATAATATTGATCTTTTGATAGATTCGCAATTTAAGCTAAAACCTGGTTTTATAATAGGTTCATTAGAATTTATAAAGAAATATTACGATAGGCAAACCTATCTGTTTAAACTTTCCGATAATAATCTATATAAAGATTTTAATAATGAACTAAGCTATATTTTAAATAATAATAAACAATATAATTTTAGTATTTTTGAAGATAGGCAATATAATTTTAATTTAAATATTAATTTAGTTACTGAATTAAATAAATTAACTAGAGCACAGATAAATGCTTTAGGTCTATATTCAAACGCATCGGGATTTAATATAACAAATGAAACTATAGTAAATACTCTTAAAGATTCTTACAGTAAAGGTACGATAGTAATTAATAATTACTCTAAAATAATAGATGTTTTAAGTCTATATGTATATGGGGTAGGTGATTTTAAAAACTTATCCAACGAGAGCAAAGAAGTATACGTAGATGCTCTAAAATCATTTTTAAAAACCATTTCCGATCACCCGAACTCATCTAATTTAATTGATGCTAGTATTGAATATGTATTTGATTTATCCGATTTAAACAAAACTAAAATAGGTAATATAGATGATATAAATAAAATTATACCTTTATATTATTTATCTTTATATCAAGCAGCAGTAAAAAAAGTGAAACCCGGTAAAAATGTAAAAGAAAAAATTATGGAGTTAATTCCTAATGTTAATCAAAAAATATTAGAGGAATGTATAGTTGATGAACCTCGTTAGTCGTCATTGCGAGCGGTCGAAGACCGCGTGGCAATCTCGTGAAAATAGTACAAAATTTCTGAGATTACCACGTCCGAGGATTCGCCTCTCCTCGCAATGACAGAAAAATTTAAAAAAATATCATGAATATTATAGTAAAAATACAGCAAGATTTAAAAGATGAAGTAACTAAGTTAAACGATTTAATCATTAGCTGTTTAAAAAGTGATGAAGAATTAATAGAAACAGTAGGTAAATATTTACTAGAGGCGGGTGGTAAAAGAATTCGTCCGCTTTTAACTATAATAACCGCTAAAATGTTTGATTATAAAGGCGATAATCATATAAAGCTTGCAAGTGCCGTTGAATTCATTCATACCGCCACATTGCTTCATGATGATGTGGTAGATGACAGCACTTTAAGAAGATTCAAGCCTACCGCTAACGTTATTTGGGGAAGTAAAACAAGTATTTTAGTGGGTGATTTCCTCTTTAGTCAGTCTTTTAAGTTAATGGTAGCTTCTGGCTCTATTAAAGCTATGAATGTTCTAGCTAAAGCTTCAGCAATTATTTCCGAAGGGGAGGTAGTACAGCTAGTTAAGCTAAATGAACGACGCATTATAACTATCGAAGAATATCAGCAAATAGTTAAATCTAAAACCGCCGAACTATTTGGAGCTTCTTGTGAAGTTGGAGCTATTATAGCAGAGCAGGTAGACCATATTTCTAAAGATATGCGGGACTTTGGGAAATTACTCGGAACGATATTTCAGGTTGTAGATGATCTACTTGATTATTTGGGTAATGATAAACAGGTAGGCAAAAATATCGGCGATGATTTCTTAGAAGGAAAAGTTACGTTACCGCTGATTTTTTTATATAATAAGCTAGAGCAAGATAAGCAGCTCTGGCTTGAAAATATAATTAAATGCGATAAGCGTACTAATGATGAGTTTATTAAAGTACGTGATTTGATGATTGAACATGAAATTCATAATGAAACAGTTAGTTATTTGAGTAACAATGAAGCAAATAAGTTATTAAATAAAATTCCGGTTCAGAATAGTTATAAAGATTATTTATTTTCGATTATTAGATTTATTTTGGACCGTTCTTATTAATTTTGTCTAAATTAATAAGAGCTTGAGATTGCCACGCAGCCTACGGCTGCTCGCAAGGCGTTGCCCGCGTGGACCCAAAAATCCGTTCGGTGTCAACGGGGCGGTATCCTCATTTGCATTCGTAGCTCAGCTGGATAGAGCATTGCCCTCCGAAGGCAAAGGTCGTTGGTTCAAATCCAATCGAATGCACCATTTAACTCAATTATCATTTAACTATTATCATTCATTTTCCATAATATAGATTATAGAATAATTATTTAATTCTTAATTGAAAAAGTTTGTTTTCGCTCAATAAAAGTATTGATGTAAGTTAGTATTGGGTATTTTTTCTCTATTCAAGGATTGTAAAAAATTGAAAATTGACAAATGGCTGGGACGGGAGGATTCGAACCTCCGAATGACGATACCAAAAACCGTTGCCTTACCACTTGGCGACGTCCCAATGTAGAAAAAATATATAGACTTTATACCAATAAATAGCGGAAACGTCAATTACAATAATGAAATAAATTTATTTCATTGTTAAACCAATTCCTCGCTTGCGTGGATAATAAATCATAAATTTTAGCTCTAATTTTGTTATAATATTCCTTAATATAATTTATTTCATCAATATTAAGTAGTTTCGTATCAATCAATTTACTAGCATAAGGTACTAGGCTTAAGGTTTCAAATTCAAGCCATCCGCTATTTTCTTTTACATACATTAAATTTTCTATTCTAATTCCGTATTTTCCAGAAATATAAAAACCTGGTTCATTAGATAAGATCATACCTGCTTTAAGTATTGTTTTATTACGAAGATTTATGCTTTGAGCTCCTTCATGGACGCTTAAGAAGCTTCCTACCCCATGACCCGTACCGTGCGGATAATCTAGCATTTCTTGCCATAAATATTGCCGAGCTAGTATATCAAGATTAGCTCCTGCTATGATATTTTTTGGGAATTTGGCATTAGCTAAAGCAATATGTCCTTTAAGTACTTGCGTATAACGCTTTTTCTGCTCATCAGTCGGCGTACCCATCACGATTGTCCTTGTTATATCGGTAGTAGCACCTTGGTACTGACCACCGGAATCAATCAGTAATATCCCCTGCCCTATAATTTTTTTAGCATTTTTTGGATCAGCTCTATAATGAATAATGGCACTATTCTCCTGAAATCCGCAAATAGCAGGAAAACTATCCGAAACATACCCCTCTTGTTTAGCTCGTTGCTCCGTAAGCATTAAACCAAGGGTATACTCGGTCAATTCGTTATTTCCTATGTCATTCCCGCGAAGACGGGAATCCATATTATGTTTTCCTGGATCCCCGTTTTCACGGAGATGACATTGAGAAAAATCAGCAAAAAACTCACATAAAGCTACTGCATCTTTAATATGAAAATCGATTGCATGCTTAATTTCTACATCGTTCTTACAAGCTTTAAGCGTTAAGCATGGATCGGTAATTTTTTGTACTTTTTTATCAGCTATTAAGTCCATTATATGAACAGAGGCACTACTATCATCAATAAAAATATTCTCGCTATCTCTTAAAATATTTTCAAATTCTTCTTCCGGTAAAATGGTTATTTCAGGACGTGCATTAACAATTTCGGCATCAATTTTTGTAGGATCGATAAATAGATATAATTTTGTAGACGTAACGATTACTTTTGCAAACATTAATGGTGTGTAAGCAACGTCACTAGCCCGCAAATTTAGTAACCAACATATGGAGGAGCTATCGAGAATGACTAAGGCATATTGCTCTGTGTCATCCCGCGGCTTGACCATGGGATCCAAAAAATAATTATTATTATCAACTTTATTTTTACTAGATCCCGCAGCTTGACCGTAGGATGATAATGCAACTTCACGACATTTACTTATTTTATCAGTATGACTAACACCTGCAAATTTAATATCATGTAAATAAACTTTAGAGTTTGGCTCTAACGGCTGATTATGCCAAATTTTATCAATTAAATTTCCGTTAATCTTCTGAAAATTGAACTTTAAATTTGATATGGCGGGATAAGTAAATAATTCAGGATCGTAACCTATTTTTATATCTTTACCAAATTTAGATATATCTTTTAAGTCAAAAATTTGAAATATTGTAGGATCAAGCTCTCTTGCTGCTTGCTCTAAATAACGCCCGTCAGTAAAGAATAATGCTATATCTTTATATATAATAGCCATACCGTTTGAACCGGTAAAACCTGTTATATATTCAAGCCTTTTGGCATACTCAGGTACATATTCGCTCATATATTTATCGTTAGACGGAATTATATAACCGTCTATATCATATTCTGTGAATAAGCTTCTAAGTAGATTAACTCGTTCTTTTATCATGTTTATAGCCCTTATGTCATTCCTAGTTCGATGTCATTCCTGCGAAAGCGGGAATCCAGTAATTAAAATGTGCATATACAACAAGTTTTTAAAATTATCTCGCTTTTTTCTAGATTCCCGCTTTCGCAGGAATGACATAAACAAGCTATACAATGCCGCCGCTCATAGACGGGAATGACATTTATACCATCCATAATATAAAGGAATACCGAGAATAGTAAAGGAGCTAGCTATAATTAGAGTTTTAACAGGTGTTTCATAGATAACCCATGTACAAAAGATAATCGATATTATGGCTATAAGTAAATAATAATAAGAAAAATTTTCTTTTGAGCTAAAAATTACCTTTAAGAAAGCTAAGCTACAAATTAAATAGACGAATAAGAATGTTATCGCCGAGAAATCTATTATTTGCGTAATCTGTGCGGCAAAATTATCATTTACCGTAAAGATTAATAACGGCACAATTCCAAGGCAGCTTACAATAATTCCGTTAGTTGGAGCGTTATTGCTATTTTTCTTAGCAAAGAATTTCGGTAATAATCCGTCTTCTGCAAGCCCAAGAGCTATCTGTCCGCTAGTTAGCACCCAAGCATTGAGTGTACCTATACATATAATCGAGGCTATAACCGTAATTACGCTTGACCATTTACCCCCAAATAATAATGTAGCGGCATCGGCATAAGGAGCTTTAGAGCTAATAAGTTCAGAAGCAGGGATTAATCCCATTATACCTATGCTATTGATAATATATAACACCGCCACGCAGAAAGTTCCAACTATTATGGCTTTTGGAATGGTTTTTGCCGGATCTTTTACCATTCCTGCCGTGGTAGTTGTACACTCAACACCGATAAATCCCCAAAAAGTAAGAAGTGCAACTCTTCCCATAATGGTTGGAATGCTTAAACTTTCTACTTCTTCAGCTATAGTTATATTATCTATATTAAAATGAGATAATGCACATAAGCCCACTACAAGCAACGGAACGAATTTTAAGAGAGTCAAATAAAACTCTGCTTTTCCTGCTACTTCAGGACCTTTTAAATTTAAAACCGTAATAGCACCTAATAATATTATCTGTAATATTAAATCTAAAATCGCTTGTGATTGAAAAAAAGGCGTTAGGTAACCTATTGCCGAAATGACAACTATACTTGTACTAACAAAGGATATAACCCAGTAAGTGAAGCCGGTGAAGAAAGCTATTTTATCTCCGAAACTCTCTCGTACATAAACGTGCGGACCGCCTGTTTTAGGAAATTTTGCACATAAGGATGAGAATACAAGGGCTATACTCATAGCACCGAATAATGAAAGTACCCAGCCCCAAATGCTATATATACCGAACGGTGCTAAACTTAGCGGTAATATAAAAACGCTAGTACCGATTTGACTTCCGGTTACTAAGGCAAAAACCGCCCAGAAACCTAATTTTTGCGACATAATTTTGTTATTGAATTATAGAAACGGCTTTTAATATAGCTATAAAAACGATTTTATGCAACTTATTAAAAAACACAATCTTTATACACCTACTGCTTTAGTTACTTCTCCTACCCTTACTTACTTTCCTAAATATATTGCTCATGAATCCTTAACTTCTGAAAAATTTCAAGGTAATAAATTTCAAGGTAATAGTGTAGAAGCAGTACAAAATGCTTTAATGAGCTACGTAGACGGAATAGAAGTAGATGTGAGATTATCAAAAGATGGAATTCCTTTTTTATATCAGGCTAAAACCTTAGAAGAAGCTACAAACGGATATGGTAAACCGGAAGATTATAAATGGGAGCAACTTAAACAGTTATCATATAAAAGCAACAATCAAAAATTATTAGCATTAACTGACCTTTTTAATTTGGTCGGATCACAAAAATTCATTTTTTTAGATATAAAAAGTGATAAAATATTTGATCATGAGTTTTGTTCTAAAATTACTGAATTAATAAATAAATACCACATTGAAGAAAGAGTTATTGTAGAATCATTTAACCCTTTCTTTTTAGCATTAATGCGTCTCAATTCCCGAAATATATAGAAGCAATTAAAAAAGCAAAATTAAACAATAAAAAAATTACTATTGCCGGACGTAAGCACTCTATGGGTGGGCAATCTATTTTAAATGATTCGATTCATTTAGATATGATGGAAATTAATAAAGTAGTTTATAATCCTGTAACACAAACAATTACTATAGGTGCCGGTGCTACCTGGAAGAAAGTTCAAAATGTACTTGATCAGTATAACCGTTCTATAAAAGTAATGCAGTCAGATAATATTTTTACCCTCGGCTGTACACTTAGTATTAATGCTCATGGGTGGCAGGTTAATGCTCCGTCTATCTCTTCAACAGTATTATCTTTAAAAGTAATAACTGTTGATGGGATAATAAGAGATATAAATAAACATACTGAACCGGAACTTTTTTGAGCTGTTTTAGGAGGTTATGGTTTATTTGGTGTTATAGTTGAAGCAGAGCTCATAACAGTAGAAAATACACAAGTTATTTTTCATGCAAAATTTATGAATTATAAGGATTTCGTAAATAACTTTAAAATTTATATAACTGAAAATTCTAATGCTGAACTTGCTTATGGGCGTTTATCAGTAGGGAAAAATCACCTATTTGAAGAGGCAGGTTTGTTTTGGTATGAAAGAACTAACAAAGAGAACCTTACAAAAATACAACCTGAATCTTTAATAGCTTTAAAAAGAGGAATGAAGTAATAAGATTAAATGGTACGTTTTATTTGCCATATAGATTACATTATAATATAAACCAATTACAAAAAAGTTATCCAAGTTTTTTATATTGGTTACAAATAAAAGAAAAATGGGACCATGACCATATCTTTAGCAGTGAATTTTTTGAACATATTAATAATGCAAATTTATAAATTATAACACCTACACACTAAAAGATTTGCCGCAGCCGCAGCTTGCTTTTTATGGATGTGCTGTAATTGCTAGAATAGTGATGTTATCTTTGTTTGGTCCGTAATGCCAAAAAATTCTATAAGTAGCAGGAGTATTATTTTCAGCATAAGCTTCAAATATTTCTTCTCCGTTATTTCCTTTAACAGATTTATATTTATGGGTATTTAAACTAGGATGACGAGGATTCATTTGTAAATATGCTAGTGTTTTTCTTACTGCTTTTAAACGCTTTTCTAGGTTCTGTGAACATTTCTAATTGATTTTTTATTTTGAGATATTTTTTAGTGAAACTTAATAAGATTTTTGAAGGAATAGTTATTCATATTTCAAAAAAATCTTATAATTTGTAGCAAAAAATAGCCAAAATCAAATCTTTTTAGAAATGTTCACAGAACCTAATCCTTTATTATTTTCAAGTTCTTCCAAATCTTTACTAGCTTGAATAGTAAAAAGAATTTTAAAAGTCATCATCTAAATATTTACTGAAATCTTCTATAAATTTAACTTGTCCTTTAGCAGAATCTTTAATACCGTTATTTAATTGCGTTAAAGCCTTTTTGTTATTAAATAGCCAACTTTCTTAAAGGTACAGCAAAATTCACAAAGCTTGAAACAGGCGAATTTTTCGAGTTAAGTCTGTGCTCACGTACTATTTATTGTACGCTCCGCAGACTTACTCTTAAATTCATCCTGTCTGAAGCTTTGTGAATTTTGCTGTATTTCCGTATATGAAAATAACCGGTTTTAATATATATGTTTGAGTCATACAAATTATATTATAATCAAGTGGGATTAACATTATTACACGTTAAAAGATTTGCCACAGCCGCAATTAGCTTTTTCGTTAGGATTGGTGAAAGTAAATTGGGATTTGAATTTAGTCTCTACATAGTCCATTTCAGAACCTAGAATATACATTAATGCTTTTGGGTCGATTAGTATCCGTACGCCCTTTTCTTCTACTACTTCATCAAATTGATTTTTATTGTCGGCATATTCAACGTAATAAGTCTGACCGGCACAACCGCCGGCTTTAACCCCTACCCTAATGCCAAAGGTAGGCCTCGCTCGTTTTTCTATTAGCAATTTTACTTGCTTTGCAGCAGAGTCGGTTAATGAAATAACATTTTTCATGTTTTAAGAGTCTTTTTTGCTTTCTTTTTTCTGTTTGTAATCGGCTATAGCTGCTTTTATTGCATCTTCGGCAAGTAGTGAACAATGTAATTTTACCGGTGGAAGTGATAATTCTTGTGCTATTTCGGTATTTTTAATAGTTTCGGCATCTTCTATCGATCTTCCTTTAACCCATTCCGTTACTAAAGAACTTGAAGCAATAGCTGAACCGCAGCCGAATGTTTTAAATTTAGCATCTGTAATAATCCCGTCATCATCAACTTCGATTTGTAACTTCATCACGTCACCGCAAGCGGGAGCTCCAACGAGTCCCGTTCCGACATTTTCACTTTCTTTATTAAGCGATCCGACATTACGAGGATTTTCATAATGATCTATCACTTTTTTGCTATAAGCCATTGTTATTCCTTAATTCATAATTCAATTTTTAAAATCATGCGAGCATCAATGTACAGCCCATTTAATCTTCTTTAAATCAATCCCCTCTTGCATCATTTCCCAAAGAGGACTTAATTCCCTTAATTTATCGATTTTTGAACATATTAAATCTACTGCGTAATCAACTTCCTGCTCGGTAGTAAATCTACCTATGCCGAACCTAATCGAAGTATGGGCAAGCTCTTCACCTATTCCCATGGAACGTAAAACATATGACGGCTCTAAAGAGGCAGAAGTACAAGCAGAACCGGAAGAAACAGCTAAATCTTTAATGGCAAGGATAATTGATTCTCCCTCTACTCCGGCAAAGCTTAGATTTAGATTGCCTTTATATCTTTGATCTTTATCACCGTTTAAATAAACTTCCGAAATTCGACTATGTATATTATTTAAAAATCTGTCGAATAAGTAATTTACATGCTTAGTATCTTTTTCCATCTCACTATACGCTATTTCAGCAGCCATGCCAAGCCCTACGATTAAAGGAGTCGGTAGCGTACCCGAACGCATACCTCTCTCCTGTCCACCACCGTTTATGAGTGGCGTAACACGCACACGAGGTTTTTTCCTTACATATAAGGCCCCTATTCCTTTCGGACCGTAAATTTTATGCCCTGAAATACTAGCAAGATCAATATTAAACTCGTTAACATCAATTGGAATTTTACCAAAACCTTGAGCAATATCGGAATGAAAGAAAACATCTCTTTCACGGCAAATTTTTCCTATTTCCTTTAAAGGCTGAACAACACCTATTTCATTATTAACCGCCATAACTGAAACTAACATAGTCTGATCAGTAATGGCATTTTTTAGAGTTTCTAAATCGATTATTCCATTTGATTTAATCGGTAAGTATGTGATTTTTATACTTTCTTGCTCTAAGTGCCTGCAAGCGTCAAGTACGCATTTATGTTCACTGACTATAGTAATAATGTGATTCTTTTTATTGCCATAAAATTTTGCTATTCCCTTTATTGCAAGGTTATTGGATTCGGTTGCACCGGAGGTAAAAATGATTTCTTTAGTATCTGCTCCTATTAACCTTGCTATTCTACTCCTTGCCTCTTCAACGGCGTTTTCTGCTTCCCAGCCGAAAGAATGACTACGTGAATGAGGATTCCCGAACTTGGTAGTAAAATATGGCAACATTGCCTCCATTACTCTTGGATCAAGCGGCGTTGTTGCCTGATAATCCATATATATCGGTAGGTTTGGATTGTTTAATTGTGGATTCATATGGTTAAATTAATTCATGTTTTGGTATAGTTTAAACAGTCATCGATGTCATCCTGTGATTTATTCATGGGATCCAGTTAAAAATATCAATATTATTAATATTTTTAGTTGCTTTTCTAGATACCGTGGATAAGCCACAGTATGACACATCTCTCTTTAGTTAGCAATGCTAGGAATGACATTGTAAATTTCCTCAAAAGCTTTTATAAAAGCCTCTATATCACTTACCGTATTAGTATGGCTCAAAGATACTCTAATAGAGGATTTTGCCTCTTCTTCCCCTACACCCATATTATTTAATACGTGTGATTTAGATATTTTTCCTGATGAGCAAGCAGAGCCGGAACTTATGCAAATATTACGTAAATCAAATCCGATTAATTTCACTTGTGCATCAGTACTTGGTATAGTAATTAAGGTAGTATTAGGCAACCTTGCTACATTATCGCTAATAATATTTACGTTAGAATACTTCTTTAGTTTTTTCTCTAATATTTCCTGTAAATTTTTGATTTTTATATAATTCTCTATTATATTTTTTCTCATTAATTCAGCCGCTAAACCAAAACCTACAATTGCTAAAACATTTTCTGTACCTGATCTTATTCCTTTTTCTTGTCCTCCTCCTATAATCATAGGAGTAACTTGAAAGTTAGAGTTAGAAATTAGAGCAGCACCACCCTGCCCCCCTCCTATTTTATGCCCTGAAATTGTTACAAAATCTAATCCCAACTCTTTGATATTTATAGATATCCTGCAAAAACTTTGTACTAAATCACTATGAAACTTTGCATCATATTTTTTAGCTATTTCACTTATTTTGGTTATATCTTGCAACACCCCGCTCTCGTTATTAGCCATCATTACGGAAACTAGTTTTTTAGCAGCATTACTTTGAGCTAATAACTCTTCTAGATGTTCTAAATCAACCAAACCTTGATTGTTAACTCTTATAATTTTAATATTTGGAGCATGTTTTATATGGTTATAGATCGATAAATGTTCAATAGCTGAAATAAAAATATCGCCGTCATAAAAATTTTTCATTATTAAATTATTACTTTCAGTTCCTGACGACGTGAAAGTAATATCATATTTTCCCGTAAATAATGATATACCAAGTGCTGCAGCTAATTGAAAACGTGCTTCTTCTACAATATTCCTAGCAAATACACCTGATCTATGTATTGATGAAGGGTTAAGCTCCTTGTCCATCAAACTTATTATATATTCTTTTACCTTGGGATCGATAAAGGTGGTTGCATTATGATCTAGGTATATCATATATTTATATTTAAGTTTAGAGCATCTTTAATGGAGATATTTTCAAAATAATCTCTAATATGCTTACCAAGACCTTTCCATAATTTATGTGAATTACATTTTATTGTATCAGGTACGCAAGTTTTAACTGATTTCTTATAGCAGGTAGTCATTATAAAATTTTCGTTAACAGCATCCATAATATCGGAAATTTTTATTTCTTCTAGGTTACCTATTAAAACATATCCACCTTTCGAGCCTCTAATAGCCTTAACTAGATCAGCTTTTTTAAGTTTAGAAAATATCTGCTCTAAATAGTTAAGCGATATATTTTGTTTTACGGAAATTTCATTTAAAGTGACCGGTTCAGCACTTGATTTTGCAGCCATTTCAAGTATTGCCATTACGGCATATCTTCCTTTCGTCGTCAGCATCATATAACCAACCTATTAAAACTTAAAATTGTTTTATATCTACAATAACCAAGTAATTTAGTCAAGTATATAATTATATTATTTAATAAAAAATTAGCTTGTTAATATAAACTAAAGTTTAATTGCGTAGAATCTGTTAGAAGTGAAAAAGAAAGAGAGAATATTATAAATAAGTGATTAATACAGCATTAACTAGGGATATTGTTGCATGGTTTGGTTTTCTATTGTCATCCCACGAGTTTGTAGCGGGATCCAGTTAAAAATACTAAAATTATTAGTATTTTTTATTGTTTTTATGGACCATGTGGTCAAGCGAACTAGGTACACAGTAGGTTTTACCGGGTTTGTGGGAGTGTTGA
>NZ_JWSW01000020.1:0-25405 GCF_000828125.2 Rickettsia asembonensis
AAGTAATCCCTCAAAAGGGCTAAAATATTTAAAAGAAGCCTTAAAAATATATCAAGAATTATATCCAAGTAACCATCCAGGTATTGCTATTTTTCTTAATAATATTGGTGAGGCTTATCGAGACTTAGTGGATGTTTCTAAAGGAATAACATATTTGGAAAAAATGCTTAAGATATATCAAGAATTATATCAAGGTAATCATTATTACATTGCCCAATCTTTTAATAATATTAGTACAGCCTATTACTATTCAGGTGATACAAACAAAGCTATAGAGCTTTATAAACAAGCTTATTTAATGTATGAGCAAACTTTAGGATTAGATCATCTAGATACTAAAAGATTAAAAATTGCTCTTGAGGAAAAAGCCCCAGAATTTATAAAAAATAACGAAACTAGGGAGTTTATATTACAAAGAGGTGATTTTGAGGAAGTTACATTAGAAATTAAACAAAAAATACAAAAGAACGTTTTAAATAAAATATATATTAGTGCTGCTAAAGATAAATGGAATAGTAAGTTCTCAATCTTAGGAAATTGGGGAGTGAAAGGCTATTTAGGCGATAGATATTTAGCAAAACAACTAAGAGCTTTAGCAAATGTTAAAAATATAGAAATAGCTAAAATGTTATGCTTTGAAGCAATTTGTCTAGGAGCGATTAACAGCCTTAGCAAAAACTTCGCTTGTGTAAAAGAATTCGCTAGAGCCTATCCTGAATTAACCAACAAGATAACAAATGAACATCCAGAATATTTTATTGACGGCTCAATATTACAGGCATGTATTAATGACAAGGAAATCTTAAGGAAATTGCTAGGTAGCGGTTGTGTGGCTATGTAGATTTATCCTCCTTCTGAGGAAAATCAGATTTATCCATTAAATTTTTAGCGATATTGCTTTCTGAAAATTTAGCTGATTGAAAATATTCGGAGACAAGTTTTATCACTTCATCACAAAATTCATCTTGTAGCTCTTTAGTTGCGGTTGATTTTTGGTTTTGAATTAACTGTATAGCATCAAATTTTTTATGCTCTAAAAATTCTTCAATTTCTTTAGTTTTTTCTTGAATGATTTTCTTGGTAACTTCATTGCTTTCTTCTATCATTTGAGAGCGTAAAGTTTCTAATTTTTGTATTTGTGCGTTGGTTTGTTCAAAGAGCAAAGCAGCATCTTCTTTTAACTTTTCAGCTTTTAGAACTTTTTCTTGGACTTCTAAAATCTTAGCATCTAAAGAATTTAAAATGGCTTTTTTTGCCGGTCTATAAATTAAATATACAAAAATTACAAAACTAACGGCAAGCCAAAAGCTTTCATCTAGGAAATTCATTATTTTACTTTTATATTTTGTAGTAAATTCATATCTGCTTTAGTTCCGGCTATTTTTTCAATAATATTAACTGCGAGCTTTATGATTGCTTCGCTTTTATTAGTTCTAAATTGCTTAGCAGCCAAATTTATATCTTCAATATTTTGATTTATAGAGTTTTTTAAATCCTGCTCTAGATTCTTTTTTTTAATTAAAAATTCTGATTCTAAAGAGTCTATTTTTTCTTTTTTTAGCCTATCTATTTCGGTGTTTGTTTTCTCTATTTCCTCGTTATAATATTTATTTAGCTTTTCTACTTCTTGGGTTAGCATATCGGCCCTCGTAATATTATCTTGAATATTTGTCTGTCTATTATTAAAAATTTCTTCGGCTTTTGGAGTGATAAATTTATAAACAAAGATATACAATAAGCCGAAAGTAACGATAAGCCAAAAAATTTGTGAATAATAGGCAGCAATATCAAATTGAGGCATCTTATTTAAAAATGAATTTTAAGAAAAAATAAGTAACATAGCAATTACAAAGGAAAAAAGTCCCATTGCTTCAGCAAGACCTGCACCGATCAGAGCCATTCTTTGTAAGTTTTCTGCAGCTGAAGGGTTTCGTGCTATTGAACTAAGTAGAGAGCTAAATATATTACTAACGCCTAGAGCTGCACCGTACATGCCGATAGCCATAAGCCCTATACCAATAAATTTTAAAGAAACCATATCCATAAAAAACCTAACTTTTAATTAATCAAAAAATTTTATCTAATTATCTGTATAATAGGCTTTTTGTACAACGAGGAATTTGAAGGAAACACGGAACACAGCACCACAGCGTACTTTAGTACGTGAGGATGCGAGTACCGGATTGACGTACAAATTACCTTTAGAAGCAAGTTGTTAAAAAGCCTAGTGTAAATTAATAGCATCATTAAGATACATACAAGATAAAATAGTAAAAATATAAGCTTGAAGTATTGCAACAAAAATTTCAAACCCAATTAATATAACCATAAGAGGGATCGGTAGAAATTTCAAGTAAATCATTAATGAAACGGTAAAACCGGCTATTACTTTTAATAAAACATGTCCCGCCATCATATTAGCGGCGAGTCGCAATGATAAACTAACCGGTCTTGCTAAATATGTAAACAGTTCAATTACTATCATCAGCGGTGCTAACCATAAAGGAGTACCGTGTGGTAAAAAAAGAGTTAAAAAACGTAAGCCGTGTTTTACGAAACCGACTATAGTGACCGTTAAAAATACTAGAATTGCTAAGGTAAAAGTAACGATAATATGACTAGTAGCAGTAAAGCTATAAGGTGTCATACCAAGTAAATTACAGAATAAAATAAAAATAAACAAACTAAAAACTAACGGAATAAATTTGCGTCCTTTTACTCCTATATTCTGATTTAACATATCATCTACAAGATTATAAACTATTTCAGCACTTACTTGTAATCTAGAAGGTACTAATTTCCGGTTATAAAAAGCTAAGTAAAAATAAGTTAAGGCTAAGATGCTAGCAAGTAACATATAGATACTCGAATTAGTAAAGCTGACGTCAAAACCGAACATTTTGATGTCTATCAATTTTTTGATATCAAATTGTGCTAAAGGGCTATGAGTCATTTCCTTACTTTTTATTATTCACTTTTTGCCTTATAATGTTAAAGCCGGCAATCATTCCTATTATTGTAAATATAATAAGAAATAAAGGTTTAGAATTAAAAAACTTATCCGTAAATATTCCAATTACGACACCTACCATTGTACCTGAAACTAAATCTACAGCGATAGTGAAGGGGCTAATTTCTTGCTGAATCTTAGAATTAGAAAACTTAGGAGTTTTTAAGTCTTTAATTCTTGCTTTGATATCTTTTAGTTTTTCCGTATTCATTAGTTTATCTCCGTCATTGCGAGAAGACATTGTTGCGTGGATACCACCCCGTCATTGCGAGGAGCCGTAGGCGACGCGGCAATCCAGGAAATAATTAAAAAAATTCTGTAAATAAGAATTTTTTACTGGATTGCTTCGTCAATTATTTCGTAATTTCCTCGCAATGACAGGAAAACTGATCCACTCTCCTTTTAGTCGCTCGCAATGACAATCTACTGTTAAAATTACAAACTCATCTCATTTTTTGCCTTTTCTTTCTGCTCCTCTAAAGCTTTATCAACAGCTGTGGAAATATTATCTATACTATAATTTCCGGTTTGTACTCCGTTAACGAAGAAAGAAGGAGTACCTATAAATTTTGGTGCTTTTGCTACAAAATTAGTATTAGCAATTAGCGTTTCAGTAATTTTATCACTATTTAAACATTGCTTATATTCTTCCGGAGGAACACCGCCAAGCTGACCTATATCAGTTAATAATTCTCTGTATTTATTGCTATATGCCCATTTATCTTGTTGTTGTAATATGATATTATGAAACTGTATAAAACTATTTATATCACCCTTGCAGCGGGCTAAAATTGCAGCATCTAAATCTTGTTTTGTAGCAATAAATTCACGAACCACATATGCAATTTTATTAGTATCGATATATTTTTTCTTAAGTTCCGGAAAAATTGTTTGATGATAATAAGCACAATGCGGACAGGTAGGAGAAAAATACTCGACTACTATAACATTTGATTTTTTGTTACCGAGAACCATATCATTATCATCAACTTTAAAAGTAACTTTAACAGCTTTTATTTTAGGATTTTTTTGTTCTTGTGAAGCCGGCGTTGATACTTCATCAGTCTGATTATTATCGTTAGCAGGTACTATTGATCCAGCTGCATTTTCAGAATTTACTGCTTCTTGATTTATTTCTTGAGAAGTGTTGTTGTTTTGCAGAGTTTCCTGCCCTATTATTTGTTTCTCTTCTTGGTTCTTATTTTGTGTTTTTTCTTCTGAACAATTACTCAAAAATAATAAAAATATCGGCACAATAAAAATACTTCGCATAACTTTCCCTTAACTATTAACTTTCTCTACAATAAAAGCGTATCAATTTTATTTCAATAAAAATATTTACTTTATAATAGAAGCAAAATGTGCTATGCTATAAAATAATAGTCTAACATTAAGTTCTTAGGCACTAAAACCACTACGGAGGAATTAATAATGGCAAATACAACACAATCCGAAAATAAAACCGAACAAAAATCCGAGTTTAAAATAGGGCAGAGAATTGTCTATCCTGCACATGGAGTTGGTGAAATAACAAATATTGAATATCATACTATTGCAGGTACTGAAATTAAAGTATATGTAATTTCCTTTTCGCAAGATAAAATGACATTAAAAGTGTCTGTTAGTAGAGCTGCGGTTGTTGGTCTTAGAGCGGTTGCAAGCAGAAAAGATTTAGATGTCATATATTCAACTCTTCAAGGTAAACCAAAACAAGGAAATAGAATGTGGAGTAGAAGAGCCCAAGAATATGAAGGCAAAATTAACTCAGGTAATATTGTAGCCATAGCCGAAGTATTACGGGACTTACATAAAAATGTTGATAATGATCGTTCTTACAGTGAAAGAACACTCTACGAATCAGCTTTAAATAGACTAGCAGGTGAGCTTGCTATCCTTGAAAACATCCACCCAACCGAAGCAATTAATAAGTTAGTTGAAGTATTACGTGAAAAATTAGTAGCGTAAGCTTTGACATTATCTAAAGTGTTGTTGCGTGGTTACAAAATGTCATTCCCGCGTACGCGGGAATCCAGCAGAAAGCGAGATAAATCGAGCTTTTATAATTTAAAAAATTTGTTATATTTATGCTTTTTTTTGGATTCCTGCTTTCGCAGGAATAACATAAACAAACCATACAACAACGCCTGGTTTACGGACCGATTACTCTTTTCTAAGTTGAACTAACTTCGTATAACAACTCTTCATTTCACAGGAGTATATTTTTTGTCATTGCGAGGAAATTTAGGCGTTGTTGCATAGCTCAAAAAATGCCCTCGATGTCATCCCGTGGCTTGACCACGCGTGGTCCATAAAAACAATAAAAAATATCAATATTATTGATATTTTTAACTGGATCCCGTGAATAAATCACGGGATGACAGAAGGAAAATCGAGCCATGCAACAAAGTTGCAAATTCCTCTCAATGACGTGAAGTTATGCAATAAGATTCAAGCGTACTTCTTCGTTTAGTTCTTTTGTAGAAGATAATTCTATATCAAGTTCGGTAAATATATGCACTAAGGCTATAGATAAATCATTGATCATTTTATCGGTATGGGCAGGGGTTGGGATGATTCGGAGGCGTTCCGTACCTCTCGGTACGGTTGGAAAATTGATATGTTGAACGTAAATACCATATTTATTAAGGAGCATATTTGAGGCACTAGCTGCTTTAATCGGATCACCAATAATTATCGGCACTATATGACTTTCATTTTTTAAATAAGGTATATTAAAATTTTCAAAAGAATTTTTAAGTTTTGTAACTACTTCTTGATGTTTTATTCGTTCTTCATTCGATTCTTTAAGGTGTCTAATACTATGCGTTGCAGCGGTAGAAATTACCGGCGGTAATGAAGTAGTGAAAATAAATCCTGGAGCGGTTAGCCTTATAGCATCGACTAAATTATGGTTGCTAGTGATATAACCGCCGATAGTGCCGTATGCTTTGGCAAGTGTACCTTGAATAATATCGATTTGATCGCTACAATTAAGAAACTCTGCAATACCGCCTCCATGTTTACCGTATAAACCGACCGTATGAACTTCATCAATAAAGGTTAAAGCATTATATTTTTTGGCTAAGTTGATTATATCTTTGATAGGTGAGAAAAAACCGTCCATGGAGTAAGCCGATTCAAAAACAATAATTTTCGGTCTATTAATATCGACTGATTGTAAAAGCTCTTCTAGATGCTTAACGTCTAAATGTCTATATATATATTTCTCGGCTCTTGAACTTGTAACTCCTGCAATTATTGAAGCATGATTTAGTTCATCGGAGAAAAATACTATATCCGGCATGATTTTAGCAAGACTTGCAAGCGTTGTATCATTTGCAACAAAACCGGATGTAAAAACTAAAGCTGCTTGCTTTTTGTGTAAATCTGCAAGTTCTTTTTCAAGCTCAAGAATGGCAATATTATTACCGCCGATATTGCGAGTTCCGCCTGATCCAACACCGTATTTTAGCAAGGCATCTATAGAAGCTTGCATTACTTTTGCATGTTTACTCATACCCAAATAGTCATTAATGCACCACATAACTATTTGTTTATTAGCGTGTTCTGCAAAAGGAAAATTATCGGCTTGTCTTTTTAAGGCTTTAAATTCTCGATATCTTCCTTCGCTCTTAATTTTGTCTATATGTTTGCTAAATATAGTATCGTAATAAGACATTAGAACTATTACTTGTTTGAAGTTTTTTATGTGAATTGTAAAACGTACTGTGTCATCCCGTGGCTTGACCGGTATTGCTGCATGGCTCGTTTTATGTCATTCCCGCGTAGGCGGGAATGACATCGAACAGAACAATACTTCCAAACTCACGTTTGCAACCATTCTATAGTCAATTCAGTTGAATTTGGTGACAGGCATGAGGAGCGAAGCCTATAATAATAGGCAAGTCGACGAACAACTAAGCACCAAGTTCAAATCAATTGACTATACATTAAAATTAAAAAAGTTTAAAGTTATAATATAGCTTTTTGTACAATATCGTTTAATCTCTTTGAAAATGCACCGGTATCAGCAACCGGTTCGCCCTCTAAAATACAGGCTTGATCAAATATTAGATTAACCAATTCTTCATTATTTTTATTATTTGCTTTTAAGTCGTTAAAGATTTTCTCTATGATTTTATTTTTAGGATTTAGCTCTAAATTTTTGGCAGATGCAGCAGCTATTTGCTTCTGCTCAATCAAAAATCTCTCCATACGAATATCCATAGCAGCGTCGCTAACGGCAAGACAAGCAGGGCTTGAGGTTAGTTTTTTAGAGATCTTAACTTCTTTTACTAACTCCCTAAGCGTCTCTTTAAAATAATCGGTTAGCAATTTATATTCGTCATCGGATTTTTTACTATCTGCATTTTTCTCCTCAGATTGTGAAGTAGTTTGCTCTACATCGATATCGCTTCTTGTTGCTGATTTAATAGCATGTCTTTTATATTCGCTATTAACATTTACCCAAAAATCATCCACTGTATCGGTAAAAAGTAATACATCGATATTTTTACTAAGTAGTCCTTCGATTTGTGGGCTTGAAAGTAATTTATCGGGATTATCCCCGCTTAAATAATATATAGTATTCTGCCCTTCTTTAAAACTTGCTATATATTCGTCAAGGCTAATCATTTTATTATGCAAGGCACTTCTGAATATGCATACTTCTAATAATTTTTCATGGTCGGTAGTAGCCTCACATAAACCCTCTTTTAAAGCACCGCCGAAATTAGCCCAAAACTTATTATATTCTTCAGGTGATTCCTCTTTCTTTTTTCTAAGCTCTGAAAGCACTCTTTTTGTAATAGCATTCTTGATTTTCTCAAGTACACTATTATGCTGCAATGACTCACGGCTAATATTCAGCGGCAAGTCTTCTGAATCAACCACACCTCGTAAAAATCTTAAATATGACGGGATTAAATCTATATTCTCATCGGAAATAAATACTCTTTTTATATATAATTTTACACGCCTTTTGCGATCAGGATGGAATAAATCAAATGTTTTGCTTGAGGGAATGAAAAGCAGATTGGTAAATTCTATAGCTCCCTCATTTTTATTATGCAGAGTAATCCACGGATCATCTATGGCATAAGATAAGCTTTTATAGAATTCTTTATATTGTTCTTCTGTAATTTCTGATTTCGGTCTTGTCCATAATGCAGAAGCTGAATTAAGCTGGATTTCATTATTACCGGCTTCATCAAAGAAATATATCGGTACTGCTATATGATCGGAATAGCTTTTAACGATGTGTTTTAATCTAAAATGATCAAGGAATGTATCTTCTTCCTTTTTGATATGTAAAACGATTTCCGTGCCTCTTGTGAACTCTTTATCTGAATCTGAGACGGTATATTCACCAAGCCCGTCCGATTCCCAAACATGGACTTTATCTTCTCCTGCTTTTCTTGAAGTTACAGTCACTTTATCAGCTACCATAAAGCTTGAATAAAATCCAACACCAAACTGACCGATTAGCATATTATCCTTTTTAGAATCACCGGAAAGGCTTTTAAGAAAATTTGCCGTACCTGATCTTGCAATAGTACCGAGATTTTCAATTAAAGCGTCTTTATTCATGCCGATACCGTTATCACGGATGATGATTTGTCCTTTATCTTTATCGACTTTAACTGTAATTTTAAAATTGCTATCGCCAGCTACTAATTCACTATTACTTTGAGATAAATAACGTAATTTATCGCAAGCATCCGAAGCATTAGAAATTAACTCCCTCATAAAAATCTCTTTATTACTATAAAGAGAGTGAATCATTAAATTTAAAATCTTGTCAACCTCGGCATCAAATTTCTTTTTTTCTTGTGTCATAATTATTCCAGTTAATGAATTATTTTTTAGTCATATAACTGCTGATATCATTCCCGCATGGATCAGTTTTTCCAGTGTCATCCCGTGAGCTTGTAGCGGGATCCAGCTTAAAATACTAAAATTTTAGTATTTTAAATTTTTTTTATGGACCCCATGGTCAAGCCACGGGATGACAGAGGTGAAATTGATCCACGCAACAATGCCACGCGGGAATGACATCGACAGCTTAGCAACCATTGCACCTTATTTAATATAGGAATTAATAATTAAATTTAAATAGTCTTCGTCAATATTTTTTATCAATATCGTTTTTAAGCTATTAGTATGACCTTTAATAATTTCTATATCCTTGCGTGATAATTTCCATTCTTTTGCTAAATAATTTATGATTTCTTCATTAGCTTTACCTTGTTCCGGTGTTGCTTTTATAGATAATTTTAGATATGGGATATTATTGATGATTACAAAATCGCTAATTAGATTCTGTTTAGAATTAGGCTTTACTTTAAGATTAAGTAAAACCTGATGTGAAGAAGAATTGTAATTATAGAATTTATTCATTATGTTATTTATCACATTTATTTATGATAATAAAAGAATACTTGAAAAAAACTATTAAAACTGATATAAAGTTTACCGTAAATGTTTAGCACCCTTAGCTCAGCTGGATAGAGCAACAGATTTCTAATCTGTGGGTCAGAGGTTCGAATCCTTTAGGGTGCGCCATTCTTCATTTTTCAGTATTTCTACAAAAATATCAAACCGCAGATGCAGCATAAAATCAAGCTTTTTGCCGTTTAATGAAAGATTCGATAAAACTAATTTTTATTAATTATCTTTCACCAAATCTCTAAACTAAGCAGCTTTTCTCTTTCTTCTAAATAGTAAATTTATTACCTTATAAAAAGAAATATTAATAATTTAATTAAGCAACAAGTCGCCTTAATCTCATTTATCTTAAATTTAAACACAAATTTTTCCAAAAAAATATCCTTTCTGTAATTCTCTGCTTAATTCCTTATCTCTCAACACTTCCTATATGAATGAAGATACAATAAAACCTTATTTTGATGGGCTGTTTGATATAGTTAAAATATGGACGGAAAAGAGTAAGAGATTCTCTCCAAGTAAAGAAGCATTATGGTTAAATTTTATTGTAAAAAAAAGTAAAACATATGATTAGATTAGTTTACTTATTCGTGATTTTAATAATCAGTTTTAAAATATATGCAAAGGAACATAAAGGTTTAACCTATAATCGTTATGAGTAAGATAAGCATGTTATTCATGTGTTAACTATTGATCCTAAGAATTTTGGGTTAAAATTAGTTAAAGCTCACAATCAGGTTATAGGCAGAGAAACAGTAGATGCTATAACACTCCGTGCTAATGCAGTTGCTGCTATTAATGCCGGATTCTTTGAGATTGCAGGTAGCGATGACGGTAGACCTAGCCTTACCTTAATGGTTGACGGCAAGCTATTTAGTCTTAGAAAACAACTATAAAGTTTGTTAATCATAGATCAAAATAATATTCAAATTACCAAGGCTAGTGCAAAAATTTCTGTAGATATAGGAGATAAATCGATTATTCCAAATCAAGTTAATTATTTTTCAAATCCAAAAGATATTACCTTCTATAATGATGTGTGGGCATCTACTACATTAACTCCATATACTAATAAGGAAATCTTGATTGATCAGAATTTGATTATTATGGACATAAGCAATCATGGTGATAATCAAATTCCGCAAAAAGGTTTTGTATTATCTTTTCCACAAGAAATAAGTTTATCGACAGTAAATATAAATGATACCGTAAAGCTGAATTTAGAATTTATTGATAAAGACGGTAAGTATATAAATTTAAGTAAAACTGCTTCAGTAGTAACAGGTATTCCTATATTAGTTCAAAACGGTCAAAATATTGTAGATAATATAAAGCAAGATGATCCGGCTCATGCTCGTACTGCTTTAGGAATGCGTAATGACGGTACTATAGTGATAGTTGTAGCCGAGCATATTTATAAGCAACACATAAAAGACCTTAAACTTGTACAAGTTAGATCAATTCTACAAAAAGAAAAAGGTATAACTTTTGAAAAATTAACAATTCCCGAAGCGTTAAAAATTTTAGAAAAACATCTTGTTAATGATACTGTGATAGGGCTAACTAAAACAGAACTTGCAGATTATATGTTAAACCTTGGATGTGAATCGGCAATCAATTTAGACGGTGGCGGCTCTTCTACGTTATTTATGGGCGGAAAAATTATAAATAATGTTACAGGCGATGAAGATGAAGCTTTAGGCGAACATACAATACGTCCCGTATCCGATGCAATAGTTATTATACCAAATAATATAGACTGAATTTATGCGTTTCCTAATTATAACTTTATTTTTAACACAAACAGCTATAGCAAGGGATTGCTCGTTACCGAATCAGTGGCATAAATTATGTTCCATCTTAAACTTACGAGTAAAGCAAACTGCTCGAAAAATGAAATTACAAGAATCGAGTGCAAAAAGCTTAGAGAAATTTTTAAATGCTACTAATTATAATTTTGTATATTTACCTATTTTACAAAATAACTTGCCGAAAACTACCTTAGAGTTATTAATAGCGATCAATAAAAGGGGCTTAGATATAAAAGAAGCCGATTTAATAGACTTTTTGCATAACCTCCTTCTAAAGGTAATTTGTACGTCAATCCGGTACTAGCATCCTCACGTATGTTTATATACGCTGTGGTGCTGCGTTCCATGTTTCCTTCAAATTCCTCTTTATAAGATAGGTTATGCAAGAAGTCTAATGGCAAAATATCTACAGGAATTAGTAGGGTTTTATAATTTCCAAAATGTTGCAGCATTTGATGAAAATACTTCTCATATTATAGGGCGGCAGTGGCATGAGATTGATTATTCAGGCGAAAGCATGACTTGGCAAGGTCAAAAAGCCAAATATGCTCGTTACGATATAACAGATTTCAAATCTGTAGATTGCCTGAAAAAGTTTTTTAAAGTAGAATCAAAGCTGCCGTATTTTACAAAAATATATAAGCCTCAAATATTAAAGAAATAGGCATTATTGCTGTGTAGATGTATATGCCGTCATTGCGAGAAGCCGTGGGCGTTGTTGCGTGGATCAATTTCACCTCTGTCATCCCGTGGCTTGACCATGGGATCCAGTTAAAAATACTAAAATTATTATTTTTCTAGCTTGCCACGTCGCTTCGCTCCTTGCAATGACGATTTGGCATCCACGTAACAGTGTCATGCGGGCAACGCCGCTCTTATGACATACTAAATTTTAGCTAAAATGATATTTATAAGGTTTAGAGAACTCAGACAGGACTAAGATTTTATATTTTCCTGCTCCATAGCTTTTTTACGTTTTTCTAAATATTTTTCTTTTGTCATTATTTTTTCGGGAGCTACATAATCTAAAAATACTTTTCCGTTTAGATGATCGATTTCATGCTGGATAACTCTTGCTAAAAATCATTCTGCGATGCCTTGGATTTGATTTCCATTTATATCATATGCGTGATAATGAATCTTTTTGAATCTTGCAACTGGACCTGTAGCATTTTCAACAGAAAAGCATCCTTCGTAATCTTCATGTTTATCAATACCTATCGGTTTATATGAGAGATTAATCCATATAGTTTTAGGCATTGTATCCTTAAGGTCAGGATGCCATTTTTTTAACTCTTCATTTTTATGTACTGCAAATATTATTATACATTTTGATATGCCTATTTGCGGTGCGGCAAGCCTTGCACAATTTTCTTCTTGATCATATTTTTTTTCTAAAATAGAGATATCGCGTAAATCTTCTGCAGATAAAGGGAATTTTAACGTTTTTGCCTTTATCTAATAGTTTTGTCCTCTGAACTATTTAAGGTTTGAACATTCAAAGTTACATATTGCGGTAATGAAATATTATTTTCATTTTTCATATTACTTTTACAACCTGTTATGAAAATTATAGCAGTTAATAAAAAAGCTATTTTTAATTTGGATATATATTTTATGGGAATTATATATTTGTATAACCTATATTTTCTTTTTATTTACCCAAGATGTAAATTCAGACATACTAAAAACTTCTGTTAAATTACTGCCAACTTGAGCTTTTAGCCATTTCAAGGCTTCTTTTTCCCCCTGCCCATTTTATAAATGGTTTAGGGATTCCGTCTTCTTCAATCTCTGGAGAATTAATTTTTAACGGAGCTTGACCTATCATTGCTAAAGCCTCGTTAAAAGATAATTCTTCGTTTTTAACTACTTTGAGTTTTATATCAAACTACCAAGGGTTTATAAGATAAATAATAAAAAATCTTTTGGTTATCACAATGCGGACAATAAGCTCCGTTAACCTAACGTATATAAGTAAAATAATCTATGCACTTTTGTTCAGTTAGGTAATTTTTCTAATAAATCAACAACACTTTTAAAATCTAACACTTAACTATACTCGTACAGTACGATATCGAAAAAATTTAGGTTATACAAGCATATAACTGCCTAAAGCATATAACTGCCTAATTTTATTGTAATAATTTATAAATAGAAAATTATAGATAGAAATTAAAATCAAGTAAATAAATTATCATATTTCTTTTATACATCTTAAAGTTAATACATTTTATTTATATTTCCTTTGAGAAAAAATCAATAGGTTTGACTTTTCTAACATATTCTAGTATAATATTTATCTTCAAAATAAATAGAAAAATTTAATTTATGAATACTCCCAAAAGTGATAATTATCTCTCGGAACTAAGAAAAGTAATTTGGCCCATAGAAAAATATGAAAATAAGAAGTTTTTGCCTATGGCATTTATGATGTTCTGTATTTTATTAAACTACTCAACGCTTCGTTCAATTAAAGACGGATTTGTAGTAACGGATATAGGGGCAGAAGCAATAAGTTTCTTAAAAACATACATAGTACTACCTTCTGCCGTAATCGCTATGGTAATTTATGTTAAGCTCTGCGATATTTTAAAGCAAGAAAACGTATTTTATGTTATTACTTCATTTTTCTTAGGGTATTTTGCGTTATTTGCGTTTGTTCTTTACCCCTACCCTGATTTAGTTCATCCTGATCCTGAAACCATAGAATCTTTAAGTTTAGCTTACCCTAATTTTAAATGGTTTATAAGAATAGTTGGGAAATGGAGCTTTGCATCTTTTTATACTATGGCAGAGCTTTGGGGAACAATGATGCTTAGTTTATTATTTTGGCAGTTTGCTAACCAAATTACTAAAACCGATGAAGCTAAACGTTTTTACTCAATGTTTGGTTTACTTGCTAATTTAGCATTGCCTGTAACATCCGTGATTATTGGATATTTCTTGCATGAAAAAACTCAAATAGTTGCAGAACATCTAAAATTTGTGCCTTTATTTGTTATAATGATAACAAGTAGCTTTTTGGTAATATTAACATATAGATGGATGAATAGAAACGTTCTAACCGATCCTAGACTTTATGATCCGGCATTAGTAAAAGAAAAGAAAGCTAAAGCTAAAATGTCATTAATAGACAGTTTTAAAATGATCTTTACCTCTAAGTATGTAGGTTATATTGCATTGTTACTTATTGCTTATGGTATTTCAGTAAACTTAGTTGAAGGCGTTTGGAAATCCAAAGTAAAAGAATTGTATCCGACGAAAGAGGCTTATACTATATATATGGGTAAGTTCCAATTTTATCAGGGTTGGGTTGCAATTGCTTTCATGCTTATAGGTAGTAATATTTTAAGAAAAGTATCATGGTTAGCTGCAGCTATGATAACTCCATTAATGATGTTAATTACTGGTGCAGCGTTTTTTGCATTTATCTTTTTTGATAGTGTTATTGCTATGCATTTAACAGGTATTCTTGCTTCAGGTCCTTTAGCACTTGCTGTTATGATCGGTATGATTCAAAATGTTTTAAGTAAAGGTGTAAAATATTCTTTATTTGATGCCACTAAAAACATGGCATATATTCCGCTTGATAAGGATTTACGAGTAAAAGGACAGGCTGCTGTCGAAGTTATCGGAGGAAGATTCGGTAAATCGGGTGGTGCTATTATTCAATCCACATTCTTTATTTTATTTCCTGCATTCGGTTTTGTTGAGGCAACACCATATTTTGCTTCTATATTCTTTGTAATAGTAATATTATGGATATATGCCGTTAAAGGTTTAAATAAAGAGTATCAAGTTTTGGTAAATAAAACTGAAAAATAGAGTTTATTAAAATAAAAAAGCAAGTTTCTAAGAAACTTGCTTTTTTTATAGTCGGAGAGTTTATAATATGACAGATACAAAACCCAAAATTAAAACTCCAAGATCGCCATATGTAAAAAAATATAATAGTTGGCGAATAAGGATTTTGTATTCTATTATTATAGGTTATGCGACTTTTTATTTTTGTCGTCAGAATTTTAATATAGCAACACCTGCTATAAGAGAATATTTTGGGGTTACTAAAACACAAATTGGTTGGATATTAACTGCTTCATCTATTATGTATGGAGTTAGTAAAGCGTGTAACGGGTTTATTAGCGATAAAGTTAACGCTCGGATATTTATGGTTTTGGGTCTTTTATTTGTCGGGGTCATTACTATTCTAATAGGTTTTGCAGATTCTTTATGGCTTATAGGAATTTTATGGATAGCCAGTAACTGGTTTCAATCTATGGGTTGGCCTCCTGCAACAAAAATGCTTACTCACTGGTTCGCTTCAAAAGAACTTGGAACTAAATGGGCTATGGGTGCAACTTCTAATCAAATAGGTGGTGCCCTTGCTATGATAAGCTGCGGTTATTTAATCGATAAATTTGATTGGAGAGCTGCTTTTTTTGTTCCCGGTGTAGTTGCTTGTGTAGTATCGCTTTTTTTATATAATAGGCTTCGTAATTCTCCAAAAGAAGTAGGTTTATCTACCGTAGAGGAATATAAAGAATATCCGCCTGAAGCTATAGGGGATTATGAGAAGCTATTAACTCCTCAATTACTTAAAATGGTCTTTTGTAATAAGCTAATATGGTATGTTTGTTTAGCAAACATGTTTGTTTATATAATACGTTCCGGAGTAATTTATTGGGCTCCAACATTTTTAAAAGATTTACGTGATATAAGCCTTGCAAATGCAGGCTTACAAATCGGTTTATATGAAATGATAGGTATCCCAGGGGCATTAATAGCAGGTGTTTTATCTGATAAACTATTTCAAGGTCGTCGAGGTCCTGTTGCATCCATATGTATGGTATTGCTTAGCTTATTGTTAGTCTTGTTTTGGAAAATTCCTATTCAAAGTGAATTATTAAGTATAGTAATTCTTTCTTTAATAGGCTTTTTTGTTTCAGGACCTCAGCTTCTTGTAGGTATAGCAGCTGCTGATTTTAGTACTCGTCAAGCTGTCGGTACGGCTAATGGATTATCAGGGTTATTTGGTTATTTAGGAGCGGCTATTGCTGGAGTCGGCGTAGGATGGATTAGCGATAATTACGGTTGGAATGGGGTATTTATATTTTTCAGTATTTCTGCTCTTTTAGGAGGAGGGTTATTTGCTTTAACATGGAATCGTTCAGCTAAAAAATAAATTTAACATTATATAAATAGGTTACAAAATGACAATACAATATACTTTTTCAATGATTAAGCCTGATGCTATCAAGAGGAATAAAATAGGACAAGTTAATACTTATTTGGAAAATGCAGGCTTAAAGATAGTAGCTCAGAAAATGAAATTTTTAACTAAATATGAAGCTGAGTGTTTCTACGATGAACATAGAGCAAGACCGTTTTTTAATAGCTTAGTTGAGTATATTACTTCAGGAGCGGTAGTACTTCAAGTTCTTAAGGGGGAAGATGCTATAATTTTAAACCGTACCATTATGGGTGCAACTAATCCTGCTAAAGCTGAAGCGGGAACTATTAGAAAAGATTTAGGCGAATCAATTGAGGCTAATAGTATTCATGGTTCAGATAGTGAAAACAGTGCGAAAAGAGAAATCAAATTTTTCTTTAACAAATCTGAAATTATAGAATAATTAATGCTAAAATATGACGTAATAGTTATAGGTGGTGGACATGCAGGCGTAGAAGCAGCAGCCGCTTCTGCACGTCTTGGAGCTTCTACTCTCTTAATTACGTTAAAACCGGAAAATTTAGGCGAAATGTCTTGCAATCCAGCAATTGGTGGAATTGCAAAAGGCACATTAGTTAAAGAAATCGATGCCCTTGATGGGTTAATGGGTTATGTTATAGACCAAGCCGGTATACATTATAAAATGCTGAATGAGACTAGAGGACCGGCAGTTTGGGGACCTAGAGCTCAAGCTGATCGAAAGCTTTATAGAAAAGCGATGTATCAAATATTAACAAATTACCCTAATCTAGATATACTATATGGAAAAGTGGAAGATATAGAAATTAAATCTTCTAAAGTTGAAGCGGTTATTTTAAATAATGATAGTAAAATTCCTTGTCAAAAAATTATATTAACTACTGGTACTTTTCTATCAGGTCTTATTCATATTGGACAAAAAAAAAATCCTGCCGGTAGAGTAGATGAAGAGCCTTCGTATGGATTATCAAATACACTAAAACAAATAGGTTTTAAACTGGCTCGTTTAAAAACAGGTACACCGCCTCGAATTGACGGATGTACTATTGATTATAGTAAAACAGCTTTACAACCCGGTGATAAAACTCCTCGTCCTTTTTCTGAATTAACAAATGTTGTCAATGTTCCTCAGATAAATTGTTTTATTACAAAAACAACCTCAGAAACTCATGATATTATACGTGAGAACCTTAATAAATCCGCAATGTATTCAGGGCAGATAGAAGGAATAGGACCGCGATATTGTCCTTCTATTGAAGATAAAATAGTTAGATTTAGTACAAAATCAGAACATCGTATATTTTTAGAACCTGAAGGGTTAGATGATTATACGATTTATCCAAACGGCATTTCTACTTCTTTGCCTGAAGATGTACAACATAAATTAATTAAAACAATACCAGGATTAGAAAATGTAAAGGTTTTACGTCCAGGTTATGCTATAGAATATGATTATGTTGATCCACGTGAAATAAGTGTTACGCTAGAGACAAAAAAAATAGCTGGATTATATTTTGCTGGGCAAATTAACGGTACTACAGGATATGAGGAAGCCGCAGGGCAAGGTATAATAGCCGGTATAAATGCTGCTTTAGCAGTAAAAGATCAAGCGCCGTTTATGTTAACAAGAGCAAATAGTTATATTGGAGTAATGATTGACGATTTAACAACCTTTGGTACTATAGAACCTTATCGTATGTTTACTTCTCGCTCAGAATATAGATTATCTTTAAGAGCAGATAACGCTGATTTACGTTTAACGGAATTAGGGATAAACATTGGTGTTGTATCAGAAAAACGTAAAAAAATATTTACAAAAAAATGTGAAGATATAGAAAAAACAAAATCATTATTAAATACCTTGTCTTTAACTACTAGTAAACTTGCTAAAATGGGTATACAGGTTGCACAGGATGGTACATATAAAACAGTATTAGACTTATTTAAAATACCTAGTTTTAATGTTGAACAAGCTATTAAAATTTTTCCTATGCTTAAAGAAACGCAAAATAATAATATTTTGCAATTACTCTATATTGAAGCAAAATATGCTTCATATTTAACTAGACAACACGCAGATATTAATTTATTTCAAAGTGAAGAGGCACAGTTAATACCTAAAAATATTGACTATTTTAAAATACCAAGTATATCATTAGAGATACAGGAAAAACTTTCTTCCCATAAACCTACTACTATTGGTGTAGCACGTCGAATTTCAGGGATTACACCTGCAGCAATTACGGCTATTATAATTTATTTAAAAACTAAATATAGTGATGGAAGTTCCACGTGAAATAATTGAAAAGTTAGAAATTTTTCAAAAGTTAGTTAAAAAATGGAATAAATTAATTAATCTTGTATCGGATAATACTATACATAATTTTTGGCAACGTCATATATTAGACTCATTACAATTGATGCAATATATTGATAATAAAGAAGTACACTTGGTTGATATAGGAAGTGGGGCCGGTTTTCCTGGTATAGTATTATCTATAGCAGGGGTAGCAAAAGTAAGTTTAATAGAAGCTGATTTACGTAAATGTATATTTTTAGAAAAAGCATCAAAGATATCAAATAATAACATACAAATAATCAATCAAAGAATAGAAAAAGTAGAAATAGATTGTAGTATATTGACTTGTAGAGCTTTCTCTAAATTAAATACAATATTTAATTGTATAAAAAATATTTCAGTACAAGAAAAATTTTTATTATTAAAAGGAAAAAATTATTTAACAGAAATAGTAGAAGCTAAAGAGATGTGGTTATTTGATTATTTAATACATCAAAGTATTACTTGTGAAGAAGGGAAAATTCTAGAAGTTAGTAATTTAACAAAAATTATATGAAAGTAATTGCTATTGTTAATCAAAAAGGGGGGGTAGCTAAAACTACAACTACTGTAAATTTAGCTACAGCTTTTGCTGCTGTAAATAAAAAAATTTTAGTTATAGATCTTGATCCTCAAGGGAATAGTAGTACTGGTTTTGGAATTAGCCAGCAACAACGCAAAAATACTATATATCAAGTATTAACAAATTTAATAAAATTGAAAGATGCAATAATTTCTACAGACATACCAAATTTAGAAATAATTACTTCAAACACTAATCTATCTGCTGCTGAATTAGATTTAACAAAATTAAAGGACCGAGAATATATTTTAATGAAGCTATTGGAAGAAATAAAGATATTATATGATTATATAATTATTGATTGCCCTCCTTCATTAAATTTATTAACAGTAAACGCTTTAGTTGCAAGCGATGAAGTGTTGATTCCAATGCAATGTGATTTTTATTCATTAGAAGGATTAAGTCAATTGCTAAAAACAATTGAAATTGTAGAGAAAAAATTAAATCCTAAGATAAAGATTGCAGGTATATTATTTACAATGTATGATAAGCGTAATCGTTTAACTGAACAAGTAGAAGATGATGTTAGAAAATGCTTAGGAGAATTAGTATTTAAAACCGTTATCCCAAGAAATATTAAATTATCTGAAGCACCTTCATACGGAAAACCGGCTATTATATATGATTATAAATGTTCGGGAGCAGTTGCATATATAGAACTTACAAAAGAAATCTTAGAAAGATATGGCGAAAAATAAAGGACTAGGAAGAGGGTTATCTTCATTACTTGGGGAAGAAGTTATTTCTATAGAATCAGAAATAATACAAATAATAAATATTGATAAAATAAGGCCGAATGAGAATCAGCCTAGAAAAAACTTTGAATATGATAAAATAAAAGAATTAGCAGATTCTATATTGAATAATGGTTTATTACAGCCTATTATTGTTGATAATAATTTCCAAATTATAGCAGGAGAGCGACGCTGGCGTGCATGTAAATTAGCAAAAGTTTTAGAGATACCAGTAATTATAAAAAATTTAGATGCTAGAGAGAGTATGGAAATAGCGTTAATTGAGAATATACAAAGAACTGATTTAACAGTTATGGAAGAAGCTCGTGGCTTTAAATATTTAGTAGAAAATTTTAATTATACGGCAGAAAAATTAGCTGAGAGGCTTGGTAAAAGTCGTAGTCATATAGCTAATTTGTTAAGACTTAATAATTTACCGCAGTCTGTTCAAGATAAAGTAAATGGAAATATACTAAGTATGGGTCAAGCTCGATGTTTAATAAATCATGAACATGCAGAAGTAATAGCCGATCATATTATAAATAATGATTTAAATGTACGTCAAACAGAAGAACTAGTAAGACAATGGTATAAAAATGAATATACGAAATCTCCTAACAATAGTAACAAAGTAGGAAAGCGTTTTTTAAAAGACAATTCTACCGATAATGATCTTGAATCATTAGTAAAAGTTTTATCAGAAAAATTTGGTGTAAAAGTAACAATAAAAAATTATTCTTTAGGTGGGAAATTAATATTTCATTATAAAAATTTAGAAGAATTAGACTTGATATTATTAAAATTAAATTAAAAAAACTGTTAAAATGTAAAGTATATATACAGCATTTTATTTCTTAAGATAAATACCCAAACAAGAAAAATAATGATAGAAATTACAATGTCTAATTTTGAATTATATGATCATAGAGCAATAAATTCATACAATGCAGTAGTAAATATATTTATCGGTGTAAAATAATAATATAAGGAAATAAGTAATTTATGTCATATCAATATGTTTATGAAATGGTTAGTTTAAGCAAGACTATAAATGGTAAACGAATTTTAAAAGAAACAAATTTATCATTTTTACCAAAAGCTAAAATCGGTATAATAGGTCAAAATGGAGCAGGCAAATCGACTTTATTAAAAATAATGGCAGGTATTGATAAAGAGTTTGAAGGTAAAGCAACAGCTAAAATCGGTATAAAAGTAGGATATTTACCTCAAGAACCGTATCTTGATGCTAGTAAAAATGTTTTTGATAATATCATAGAAGGTCTTCACGAAAAGAAAAAACTTATTGATGAATTTAATTATATAAGTAACAAATTTGCTGCTGAAATCACTGATAAAGAAATGCAAAAGCTTTTTGATAAACAAGCAGAATTGCAAGAAAAAATAGACAATTGTGATGGATGGAATCTAGAACGTGAAATAGAGATCGCAATGCTTGCTTTACGTTGCCCACCAAAAGAAGCAGATATTACAAAAATTTCCGGTGGAGAAAAAAGAAGAGTGGCTTTATGTAAATTGCTTTTAGAGAAGCCTAATATGTTATTACTTGATGAACCTACAAATCATTTGGATGCAGAATCAGTTTCTTGGCTTGAAGGTTATTTAAAGCATTATGAAGGTACCGTAATAGTAATTACCCATGATCGTTATTTTTTAGATAATGTTACAGAATGGATATTAGAAATAGATCGTGGAAATTGTATACCGTGGGAATCAAACTATAGTTCTTGGCTTGAACAGAAGCAAAAAAAATTAGCTTTAGAAAGTAAAGAAGACGATGATAGAAAAAAACAATTGAATCGTGAACTTGAATGGATTCGTCAAACACCAAAAGCTAGACAATCAAAAAATAAAGCACGTATTACAGCATATCAAGAATTATTAAATAAACAACAAGAACAAAAAACTGATCCTACTCAAATAATTATACCTAAAGGACCTCGTTTAGGGGATCTTGTTATTGAAGCAGAACATATAGCTAAAAAATTTAATAATAAAATATTATTATCAGATTTTAGTTTTAAAGTTCCACGTGGAGCTATTGTAGGAATTATTGGACCGAATGGAGCAGGTAAATCTACTTTGTTTAATATTATTACAGGTAAAATAACACCGGATAGTGGTTCTATTAAAATTGGTCAAACGGTAAAATTAGGTTACGTTGATCAATCACGGGATCATTTAGATGATAATAAGACTATATGGGAAGAAATTTCAGAAGGTCTAGATGAATTACAACTTGGTAATAGAATAATTAAAAGTAGAGCTTATTGTGCAGCTTTTAATTTTAGAGGCGGTGATCAACAAAAAAAAGTTGGACAACTTTCAGGTGGAGAACGTAACAGAGTACATTTGGCGAAATTACTAAAAGAAGGAGCAAATGTTATATTATTAGATGAACCGTCTAATGATTTAGATATTGATACGTTAAGAGCACTTGAAGATGCTATTTTAGATTTTGCAGGTTGTGTATTAGTGATTAGTCATGACAGGTGGTTTTTAGATAGAATAGCCACTCATATTATATCATATGATAAAGAAAATAATGCTACATGGTTTGAAGGAAATTATCAAGATTACCATGAATATATGCTAAGTACTAATGGGGAAAGTATTTTAAATCCAAAATATAAACATAAGAAATTAATATAAATATGTCTTTAACACAAATATTATTAATTTTGTTTGTAGGAATATTGGTAACAAAACCGCATGATATTTTTATAATTATTAAAGAATTTAAAAAAATAAAAGCGCATTTAATTAATATTAAGTCGTCTATTATAAAAAATATAGATGAGCCATTAGAAACAGAGCAGGTAAATTTTTATTTAAAAAAAATTATTAACCTAGAAGGTTATTATCATGGTAATTATGATTTAACGACAATAAAAGAAAAATATTATACGCTAATAATTAACAATGACTTAATAGAAAATGAATCAACACCTGATATAACAGAGAAACACTAATCCGTGCCTCGCTCAATTAATTAAATCTAAGAATTATGCAAAAAGTAGTAAAACTTAACAATATTAAAATAGGAAATGATTTACCGTTTGTTCTAATTGCAGGACCTTGTCAGATTGAAGGCAAAGATCATGCGTTGTTTATGGCAGAAAAACTTGTTAAATTAACTAGCAAACTTGAGATTCCATTTATTTATAAATCTTCTTTTGATAAAGCTAATAGAACTTCCGTAAATGGGATTAGAGGACTTGGTATTGAGAAAGGTTTAGAAATTTTATCAAAAGTAAAATCTGAATTCGATTGCCCTATTGTTACTGATGTTCATTCAGAGAATCAATGTACCGAAACAGCTGAAGTAGCAGATATTTTACAAATTCCGGCGTTTCTATGTAGACAAACCGACTTGCTTCAAGCTACAGCAAAAACAGGTAAAATAGTAAAAGTAAAAAAAGGACAGTTTCTAGCTCCGTGGGATATGAAAAATGTACAAACAAAACTAGAAGCTTTTGGAGTAAAAGATATATTATTTACAGAGCGTGGTACATGTTTTGGTTATAATAATTTGGTATCTGATATGCGTAGCCTTGCAATAATGGCAGAGTTAAATGTACCTGTAGTTTTTGATGCGACGCATTCCGTTCAGCAGCCTGGAGGACTAGGAGGTAGTACTGGCGGAGAAAGAAAATATGTAGAGCTGCTTGCAAAGGCAGCAACTGCTGTAGGTATCGCCGGTATGTATATGGAAGTACATCAAGATCCAGATAACGCTCCAAGTGATGGTCCATGTATGGTTAAGTTGGATAATCTAGAGTCCATTCTTATCAAACTAAAAAAATATGATAAAATTACAAAAGAAAAATAATCTTAGAGATTATCTGTAAATAAATGTTAATTAGTAATTAAAGAGCTTTTTTAGCAAAAATTAATAAGATTTTTGCATCAAAAAAGAATTAAATTATTGGTTAACATTTATTTACAGATAATCTCTTAAACTTTACCTTTCAAAATATATATAAAATATCCTCTATTAATTCAATTTAAAAATAGAAGTGATAATTTTTTACAATATAAAAAATAGAACTTTCTTATCCTCAGAATTTCACCAATTCACCTTTAAATTCTTGTTGTAAATTTACTTATTCAAAAAAAACTTTTTAAGTAGTGTTAATGTTTATTTATTCAACTTACGGAGCAAAGTATGTTTTTATTTGGAGTAATATAAATTATTTTAGGTAAATATATATGTTTAGTTGGTGGGGAGGGAGTCCCAAACAGGAACAAGGTTTAAAAAATATAAATGATTTTTTGACGGAGTATTTTAATAATATTTTGGAACAAAAAAACACTCTAAACTTAACTGCTCTTGAAGAAGCTAATATATTAATGAAGTTAAGTAATATTAATATTAAATATATATTAACTCCAAACGCAAGCTTTATATCTGAGTATAAACCTAAAGATATTATAGCTTGGTTCTCTAATAATACTCGTTCTATATTTAATGAAACATTAGTAAAACCAAATAGCGGACTTGCTGAGTTTATCCATATAACCGCTTTGAATTTTAGTAACTACCCCTTTGTAAAGGAAGATATACAATGTATAGTAGATTATTTAAGGAATAATAAGACTATCGAGCGAGTATTTTGGGACAATTGCGGTATAAATGATAAGCAAGTAAAAATTTTAGCCGAAATATTTAGGCTTAACAAGACAATAACTAAACTTTCTTTAGTAAGTAATAAAGCAATAACTAATATCGGAATAAAAACTTTATTAGAGATAAAACATAATAATCAATATAAGCGAGCAGAATTAGAAATCTCTCCTAATTTTAATGATAATTCAGAATTTCAGCTCATTTCCGAAATAGATATTTTAAATAAAAATTCTGTAAATACATATTTAAAGAAAACAAAAGCTCAAAACCTCGATTCTGAAATTGAAAATAAAAATTTACAACCTCTTAAAAATTACCATGCGTTGGAAAGACCGTTCATAAAGAACGGTAAAATTAATTGCAGAAAGCGATAATGAAATTACTAAAACAGGAAATAGTATAAATAAACTAATTGTAATGGTAGGAATGAACGGAGTAGAGGCGACTACTCTTAGTTGTTTTTTAAGCGGACAAAAATTAGAAGAAGATGAAGATCGCTCTTTATATGCGAAAGAACCGGAATATAATGAAAAAATACATCATCAAGCGAATAATGGATATAAGCTTGTTAATAATTTCTTTATATCTGATGATGAAGGTGGAATTAATATTATAGAATGTC
>NZ_JWSW01000021.1:0-25272 GCF_000828125.2 Rickettsia asembonensis
TCAACACTCCCATTATGATAATAATCTTCTATTTTATTTAATTCTCGCTGTTTTGTCGCAAATGAAAAAATAGTAAAGATATTTGTAATACAATCAGCAATTATGCCAAATAAATTATACCAAGAATCTTGCTTAGCCTGCTCCATTTTAGCAAGCTTAGTAAAAAACTGTAAAGCAAGCGGTAAATAAACAGCAGTAAAACCAATAATAACAGCAAATATTTTAATATTAGTATAGGCAAGAGTTGTACTGGAAAATAACGTAATGAGTAAAGGTTTACTTAATTTATACTCAATTGCTTGGTGCATTTTATAATAATTATCACCTATGCCCCGTACTCTTCCGACTATAGAGCCGGAAAGGTTATTTTGAAAATAAGTATAGGGCAAATTAAAACAGTGATTACATATTTTATTCATCATATCTTGAAAAATATAAGGCATGGCTTTAAGCTGTGCAAAATTGTGAGCACGCCAAGCTACATCAAGTATTGCTTGTGCAGCTATAAAAACCATTACCGGTTTATACTTTGTGCAAATGTAATCTTTTCGTTTTGGGTAAACAAATCAAGCAAAAGCTTTACAGCATAATTATATAGAATAGGAGAAAAACCATTTGCAAAAGGTGCCATCATCATAATAAGATAGCAATATTTATACGGCTTTATAACCGACCATAAAAAAGAGAGGGGGTGAAATGTTGTTTTCATAAATAAATTTGTTAAAAGCTTAAAGAAAAATTATACTTATAGCAAAAAGCAGTAAAGTATATCAAGTAATCTTTAATTCTATAATATTATTATGCAACCGATATTTACATTTAGAGTGGTAAATTTTACCGAAAAAAATTTATCTATTCTTATAGCAGACAGCATAGGTAATCCTACTACTGAAAAAATTAGCCAAGTATTAGAAAGTTATAAAAATACTAAGCTGCATCTTATCGGATGTTTTATAGAAGAAAACTTAATTGGTATAATTGGAATTGAAGTATTATCTATACAGGCTATAATTAGACATATTAGCGTATTAAAAACTTTTCGATCTCAAGGAATTGGAAAACAATTAATTTTATATATAATTAGTCATTTTACTTTAAAGAAAATAACAGCTGAAACTGATGATAGTGCAGTAAATTTTTATCGTGCTTTAGGTTTTAATTGCAAAATATTTGAAAGAAAATACAATCAGCGATATAATTGTAGCCTTCATTTTATATTAAGCAGTGACTTTGTTGCATGACTCCTAGGTCATTCCCGAATGGCATTGTTGCGTAGACCGTTTTATGTCATTCCTGCGAAAGCAGGAATCCAGTAAAACCGACAAAAAACTTGTTTTTTTAGGTTTATTCTGTGAATATTAAGACTATTTTTCTATATTCCTGCTTTCGCAGGAATGACATACGAGATACTACAAATACTTCTCATTCTCTTTCTTAACTAGAGCTATCAACTGCTCTATCGATAATACTTCCTGCTCGGTAGTTCCGAGTCCTCTTATCGTTACTTGTTTATTTTCTTTTTCCTGCTTACCGATTACGGCAATCATCGGTATTTTTTGACTAGAAAACTCACGAATCTTATAGTTAATTTTATCAGGTGAGATATTAATATCCGTTCTTACGCCATTATCAATTAAAGCTTTTTGCACTTCTAAAGCGTAATCGTTTAAATCGCTTGTGATTGTTGCAATAGCGACTTGTATAGGAGCAAGCCAAAGAGGAAAACGTCCAGCATATTCTTCAATCAATATACCGATAAAACGCTCAAGCGAGCCGAGTATTGCCCTATGGAGCATTACCGGTCTTTTTTTCTCACCGCTTGCTGCAATATAGCTAGCATCGAGTCGCTCCGGCAATATAAAATCCATCTGAAGTGTTCCGCATTGCCATTGCCGCCCTATCGCATCGGTTAAAACAAACTCAAGCTTCGGTCCGTAAAATGCTCCCTCGCCTAGGTTTAACGTATAAGTAAACCCTGCTTTTTCCACTGCTTCTTTTAAAGCATTCTCAGCCTTATCCCAAACTTCATCACTTCCTGCTCTGATTTCAGGGCGATCAGAGAATTTTACCTTTATATCGGTAAAACCGAAATCTTTATAAACTTCCGTCAGTAATTTACAAAAACTAACTGTTTCATCGGTAATTTGCTCCTCTGCACAAAATATATGTGCATCGTCTTGCACTAAACTCCGCACTCTCATTAAACCGTGTAATGCACCGGACACCTCATTACGATGACACAAACCAAACTCCGACATACGAAGCGGTAAATCACGATAGCTCTTGATACCTTGTTTGAAAATCTGCACGTGGCAAGGACAATTCATCGGCTTTAAAGCTAATGTCTTGTCATCTGTTTCTAACGCAAACATATCGTCACGAAATTTTTCCCAGTGTCCTGAAGCCTCCCAAAGGCTTTTATCCACCAAAACAGGAGTCTTAACCTCAGTATAACCGTTTTTACGAATCTTTTTCCTAATATACTGCTCGATAGTATTATATATACTCCAGCCTTTATCATGCCAAAATACCATCCCTTGAGCTTCTTCTTGGAAGTGGAATAAATCAAGCTCACGCCCAAGCTTTCTATGATCACGCTTTTCGGCTTCTTCAAGCATAAAGAGGTAATTATCTAGTTGCTCTTTCGTAGCCCACGCCGTACCGTATATACGCTGCAACATTTCATTACGACTATCACCTCGCCAATAAGCTCCCGCAACTTTCATCAACTTAAAATGCTTAACAAAACCTGTAGAGGGAGCATGCGGACCTCGGCATAAATCAATAAAATTACCTTGCTTGTATAAAGTAATTTGCTCACCTGCAGGAATTGAAGCAATAATTTCGGCTTTATAATGCTCTCCTATCGACTTAAAAAACTCTACAGCTTTATCCCTATCCCATAGCTCTCTTGTTACTTTCTTGTTCTTCTTTGAAAGTTCTTGCATTTTAGCTTCTATAACGGCTAAATCTTCAGTGGTAAAAGGCTTATCACGAGCAAAATCATAATAATAGCCGTTTTCAATTGCAGGACCAATCGTTACCTGAGTCTCAGGGAATAGTCCCTTTACTGCTTCAGCAGTTAAATGTGCCGCATCGTGCCTTATTACCTCAAGACATTCAGGGTCTTTTGCAGTTAAAATACGAAGCTTGCAATCATTTTCAATTACGGTACTTAAATCTTTAAGCTCACCGTTTATTTCAGCAACCATTGCTGCTTTAGCAAGCGACATTGAAATTGCATTTGCTACTTCATAGGCGGTAATGTTTTTTTCAAATTGTCTTACACTACCGTCGGGAAAAGATATATTTATCATTTTTATTCTAACTTGTTTTTTCTTCAAATTTCATAATTAGTTTTCAACGTCATTGCGAGGAAATTACGCAAGTAATTGTACGTCCGCAATCCAATAAAAAATGCTAAAAACCCGCATTTTTTATTATTTTGCTGGATTGCCACGCGAACTAAAGTTCGCTCGCAATGACGATTTGGTATCCAGGCAAGAATGACACTGTAGACTACTTTCTTTCGTGGTCTATTTGAGCCAGGGCATTCATAAATTCTAATACTCTTGCATCACTAAGGATCTGATCAATAGCTTTATCATTAAAGGTTAGTCCGGTATCTTTACCTTTCACATCAACTATTAAAGATTCACCGTCTTTTAATTCAGAATTTTTACTAAAAGCTTCTATTGCCCTAAAGCCGTATTGCTTTATTACTGAAGATTGTTTTCCTAGATTTAAAGCAAATTCCTTAGAATCTTCTATTTTATTAAGCACCGGTACAATAGCATCATTAGTATAATTCACAAAATTATTTATAACCGCATTTGGATCTGATAATTTTATTACACTTTCTAGATTCAGAGGATTATCTAAATTAGGCATATCAATATCGATAGCAAAATTAAAATCATCCATCACAAGATTAATTTTACCGGATAATTTTTTTGCTTCAGGATCAAACTCACCTTTTAAATTAAATTTGGAATTATTTATTTTTGCAAAAACACTCATTACTCTTTCTCCGTCTTCTTGAGTAATAGGGCTAGTTAGTTTAAAAATTTTATCTAACTCGGCTCTTTTATTTAAACCATTACTAAAGTAGCTTCCTAAAGCTTCAACTGCTGTTTTTTGGTATGTTTCAGAAGGTTCTATAGTAGATTTAATATTTAAAGCAAAATCAAAAATTTTATCTTTTTCTATATTTAATTTATATAAATTACTTTCTACTTTTCCTTTTCTTTCAATATCGCAAGAGAATAAAAATGTTTTACCTTTTACTAATTCTCCTAACATCTGCATAAAAATAACAGCATGCATATTTTCATCTTGCTTTTGATTTAGAGAAAAGTTTTGAATTAATAATTTTCCAAGAGCTAATAGCTCATCACTATATTTAAGCTTTAATTTGGAATTGTAAGAAATAGGTAAATTCAATATATCTAACTTTGTCAAACCATACTCAAAGGAAGCAGTATCAGAGTCATTAGCTATTTTATCTCTCAAAAATTCAAAAATTTTATCATATAAATTTCTTCTGTAATTTTCAGAAATAAAAGAAACAGTATTTTCTCCATCCAAAATTAACAAATTAAGGTTATCTGATGTTTTAGTATTAGTAATTACAGAATTGCTAATATCACTTTCTGCTAATTTTTCTGCATCTAAAGAACTATAAAGAGTTGATTTATTGTCACTCAAGCTTAATTTCCAATAATCAGGCTCTCTATTAAATAAAGATTTTCTAAACCAAATTGTTGTATGATGATCAGGTGAGTAAAAAATATTTTTTTCATCTTGAGCAGTAGTAATTTTTACGTCATTTCCGTAAGAATCAATTTTTGTAATATTTAAAAACGGTATATGCCTAATAACTATTTCATCAAAATAAAAATCTATAGGTTTTAACATTACTTTATTTAAAGTAATACTAAATCCATATTTATTAACTTTTATTGAATCATAAGTTATATATTCCCCGTATTCATCAATAATAGAGATAATATTCTCTTTACTTTGATGTTCAAATTTATAGGCAGCATATCCCCATCCTACTAAGATTAGAGCTATAAAACTTATTATAATAAATCGTATTTTCATCTTTTTTACTGTAAAAAATTATTAAAAATCAAAAATGTTATCCTTGTGTGGATACCAAATCGTCATTGCGAGGAAACTTACAATAGTAAATTGACTAAGCAATCTCAGGAATTTGTTATTATTTCATGAGATTGCCACGTCGCCTACGGCTCCTCGCAATGACGATTTGGTGTCCGTGCAACAATGGCTGCTCACAATGACGATGAAACCGAACCATGCAACAAAACCGGTATGACATTGGAGTGTTTTTCAAGTCCAAAATAGCATATATCGCTTTAAAAATATATTTATTTTTCTTTTAAACGATCAGCTATTAGCTGATATGATTCAAAAGCTTTATTAGGCTCGTTTTCAAGCAATTCAAATCCCAATTTTTCATTACTGTTAATATGCCATAACCTACAATTATCCGGACTAATTTCATCAGTTAACATAATGATAGATTCTTCACCGTTAAACACACGCCCAAATTCTAATTTACATTCAACAAGACGAATCCCGACACCAATAAATAAGCCGCTTAGAAAATCATATATACGCAAAGCTTGCTCTTTTACCGCTTTAATTTCATCCCTAGTTAACCAGCCGAAATTTAATATTTGATACTCATTAACTATCGGATATTTAAATTCACGACTTCGGACCTTAAAATCAATGATCGGTTTATCAAATACATACCCTTCGTCCATACCGAACTCTTTTACAAATCTACCGCACGCTACCGATGATATTATTACTTGTACCGGAAAAACCTCAACATATTGAATTAATTGCTCCCTCATATTTATTTTTTCAATAAAATGATTTTCAATGCCGTTCATTTCCAGTTTATTCATTAGAAAGGAAGAAATATTATTATTAAGTACCCCCTTGCCTGAGACCTCAATAATTTCACCGCTTTCTAAGGTAACATTATCGGAAAAGGCCATTATAAGTAAAAAATCTTCTTCGGCGGAATATAAAATTTTACTTGAACCTTTGTAAAGTTGTGTTTTCATTTGTTATTTTCTCAAAATTTACTTAAGTAGTCGTGCCACCCTGTGGCCCCTCCATGTGGTCCAGTTAAAAATACTACGATTATCAGTATTTTTAGCTGCATTTCTAGATACCGTGGCGGGGCCACGGGATGACATACTGACACTTTGCGATCTATGCATCTACTCGAAGATCATTCGGACCAATAATTGCCGATGTAGTAATACCACTAAATATTTTATTTGCCGTATTAATAATGTCATCGGCTTTTATATTCGTAATAATTTCCATAATCTCTTCAGGAGAAATATATTTACCGAAAGCTGCATAATTTTTACCAATTTCTTCTGATTTATAAGCTACTTTTTCTTGTGCCATCAACAAATTACTTCGTAGTTGTGTTTTAGCTCTAATCATCTCTTCTTCATTAACTTTCTCAGTCATCTTGGTTATTTCGGTTTTAAGCTCTTTGTATAATAACTCCAATTTATCATGTGCGGTACTTGCATAAATAGTAAATACCCCACTATCAGAATATGTACTATTATAACTACCCACTGCATATGCAAGACCTAATTTTTCACGAATATGCTGAAATAAACGTGAAGACATACCACCTCCGAATATTATAGCAAGTAACTGGGTTCGGTAAAGCCTTTCTAAGTTAATATAAGGCGTTCCTTCAAAACCAAGAATTAAAGTAGTCTGCTCTAAATCCTTATTGATAAAGCTATTACCTCCTATATATTTTGCAGGAAGAAAATTACTTTTTTCTCCTTGCTTTAAAGAGGAAAACAATCGCTCTGCACTACTTACTATTTTATCGTGATCAACATTACCGGCAACCGATAAATACAAATTTCCAGCGTTATAATGTTTATCTATAAAACTCAAAAAATGCTCTTTAGTAAAACTAGATAATGTTTTGCTTGTTCCAAGAATCGGTTTACCAAGCGGCTGGTCCTTATAAACACTGCTATAAAACTTCTCATATATTAAATCATCCGGATTATCTTGACTATGTGCTATTTCCTGTAATATTACCTGATATTCCTTTGCTATCTCTTCTTCAGCAAAGATAGAATTTTGTATTATATCGCCAAGTATATTAAGTGCTTTATTACAATTTTCGGATAATACTCGTGCATAATATATTGTTTTTTCATGACCTGTATAAGCATTAAAATGACCGCCTATTTCATCAAATTCTTCGGCTATTTGTTTTGCCGTTCTTGTTGTTGTACCTTTAAAAGCCATATGCTCAAGAAAATGAGAAATGCCTTCTTCTTCAGGATTTTCATAACGGCTTCCGACTTTAACAATTAAATTTATTGCTACCGAATTAACATAAGGCATATTATAGGTTAAAATTGTTAAACCGTTTTTTAATTTACTAACGTTAAAATTTTCTTTCATAATTTATTTTTTACTTTCTAAATTGTCATTGCGAGGAGGCATTGTTGCGTGGATATCTAATCGTCATTGCGAGGAGCGAAGCGACGAAGCAAGGAAGAAAAAAATTCTGTAAATCAGAATTTTTTTAATTATTTTCTGGATTGCTTCGTCGCTTCGCTCCTCGCAATGACGATTTTTGATTTAAGCGATGACTCTCTTAACTTCGCAAGCCTTAGAAATCTTGCAAAGGCAAAAATCATTGAATCTACAAAACCGTCAAAACCGAATACAAAATAGCGTCTGATAAAAAACGCTTTAAAAAACCACCATATAATTTCAGTTGTTAAACGAAAATTTGAAAGCTTTTTTCCTTGCTTAACTAAATCTTTTGCTTGCTCGCTAGAATAAAAATTTGCTTTAGTTACCAACTGCTCAATTGAAGTACCGGAATAATGATAAGCAGCTTCATTTAATAGATAAATTTTACCTGCAAAATCAACATCTTTGTTAAATACCACCGAATCATGAGTAGTACTATTTACGGTATTTGCAAAACTTGCAAATTTTTTATTATACAACCTAGTACATTTATTAAATGGAGCAAACATTCGTGGCTTTTGGTCATTACGATGCATTATTAACAGCTTTATTTGATAAGCCAAATAACGATCTTGATTATGAGAGGCAAAAATATACTCTATTTCGTCTTGTAACTCTTTAGACAACTCCTCATCGGCATCAATATTAAGAATCCAATCATTTACGCAAAGACTTTCGGCAAAAGATTTCTGCCCTACATAGCCAAGCCACGGCTTTACTATTACCTTTGCTCCTAATTTTTCAGCTATATTAACCGTATCATCTGTGCTTTCGCTATCGACTACTATAACTTCATCGACAATATTTTTTACGCTATTTATAGCTCGTGCTATTCTTGCAGCTTCATTCTTGGTAATAATAAATGCTGAGATTTTTGTCATATACTTAATAATATCATTGCAAGAAACTTAAACCTTGTTACATATATCAAAAAACGTATCCGGTGTCATTCCATGGCTTGACCACGGGATGACAGAGGTAAAATTGATCCACGCAACAATGCCTAGCGGGAATGACATTACTGCACTGTACTAACAATAATTTTACCCTATCATCCTAACACCAACTTAACTACATAAGTTAAAAGTAGCGTGGATAATAATCCGCTGAGCCATAGAATAATAAACCATTGCCACCCTTTTAGACAAGAGGTTATTTTTTTAATATATCGGATGATGAGATGATTTGCCACGGAATATATAATAACAATAGAAAGTATAGCCAAGTATGATAGGTAGGAATATCCCAGCCCCTATTAACAGTAAAGACTGTGACTCCGGTGCTGCTGCTGCGGTTTCGAGCGTAACTTTATAAGGAACGATATATGGCCATATACTTATCGCAAGCCCTAAATATCCTAATAAAAATAACAAGATCGTATAAATAAACGGCTTTACTTCTTTTTTTTGCCTAACGGCTTTAATTAACTTAATAAATATTAAAGCCGTTACAATAGGTACAATCGATAAATAGTAAATATTAGGTACACTAAACCAACGATGATTTATGTGGTTATTTAAGAAAGGAACCCATAAGCTTACAAGTCCCATAAAAAGTGCAACGTAAAATAAAATATATAAAGCAGATTTATAAGCCCAATCTTGTGTTTTCTTTTCTGTTTTCAGAATAAGCCAAGTAGCACCCAAGAGTGCATAACCGAATATTAATGCTATCCCAGTCATAACGGAGAAGGGAGTAAGAAAATCAAAGCTCCCTCCTGCAAATTCTCGTCCTTCTATCTCTATTCCTTGGACAAACGTGCCAAGCATTAAACCTTGACAAAAAACAGCAAGCATAGAACCGAAATGAAAGGCATAGTCCCAAATATAACGATGACCTATATGAGCCTTAAAACGGAATTCAAAAGCTACACCACGAAATATTAGGCCAAGTAACATTAATATAATGGGAATATATAAGGCCGGCATTAATAGCGAATATGCCAGCGGGAAAGCTGCAAATAAACCACCGCCGCCAAGTACTAACCAAGTTTCGTTACCGTCCCAAAAAGGAGCAATAGAATTGATCATTTTATGACGGCAATCATCGGTAGGTGCAAACGGAAATAAGATTCCTACTCCTAAATCAAAACCGTCTAATAAAACATATAAACAAATAGCGGTAGCTATAAGACCACCCCAAATAAGCAGTAAATCTATATAAGGTGCAAAGTTTAACATTAGGTTTTTCTTTAAATTATATCATTTACAATATTAGTATATACATTTTTTTCTTCTTTTTGTAGAGTTCTTTTAGATAAGGTTACAAATATTCTTGCTAATGTATCTCATTTGTGCTACTAATATAGTAGTAATCATTGTTAAATTTCAAGTAATTGTATGACTAAATCAGCTTTCATAAGAGCACGAGTTGAACCGGAATTAAAAGAAGAAGCAGAAAACGTGCTTGATGAGCTTGGCATCACTCCTACACAAGCGGTTACAATGCTATATAAGTACGTAGCACGCGAACATAAATGGCCTACTACAATAAAAATTCCCAATGCCGTTACTCTAAAAACATTTGAATCAACTGATAATAAAATCGGACTAATTGCCTCTAATAACACAAAGGAAATGTTTAAAAAACTTGGTATTTAAGTGGTGTTTAGACCTATCTATACTAAATCTTTTGAAAAAGATATAAAACTAGCAATTAAGCGAGGCAAAGACCTAAATAAACTAAAAATGCTTATAGAATTATTAGTTAATAAAACAGCTTTACCTATCAAATATCAAGATCATCAACTAATCGGAAATTTTATAGGTCGAAGAGAATGTCACATAGAACCCAATTGGTTACTAATCTATAAAATTGATAATGAATGTATAATTTTTGAACACACAGGCACTCATTCTAATTTATTTAAGTAAAAACTATTTTACTTTTCTAATAATGGGTTATTCAAACCGATCTCTCCGTACGTTTCTTTATTATCTATCGCTTCTATACCTTTCTTTATTAAATGCATTATATAATATATACCCGCTCCGAAAATGATCACATATACTACTACAAAAGCAATTAGAGAAATAAATACATATTTGCCGAGTACCGGTGATACCGTATCTGCGGTTTTTAAAATATTATATACTATATAAGGTTGTCTACCTATCTCGGTTACAAACCAACCGGCAAGTACTGCAATAAAACCTGAAGGTGACATTAATATATACCAATATTGAAACCAGTGCGTAGTATATAATCTTTTCTTCAAGTAAAGATATAACCCCGCAATACCTGTAAATACCATTAAAAAACCGATTCCTATCATAATACGGAAGCTAAAAAATACGACTAGCACCGGCGGACGCTCTTCTTTTGTCCATTCTTTTAACCCTTTCACTTCACCGTCTAAGCTATGCGTTAAGATTAAACTACTAGCATAAGGTATTTCTACAGCATATTTTGTTTTTTCTTCTTCCACGTCAGGAAAGCCAATAAGATTAAAAGCTGCTCCTTTTTCTGTATTCCAAATACCTTCCATAGCCGAAACTTTAACCGGCTGATATTTAAGAGTATTTAAACCATGCAAATCACCGATAAATATTTGAATAGGTGCAACGATTAATGCCATTAACACCGCCATAAAAAGCATAATTTTAGCATGCTCTTTATAACGATTATTTAGTAAATAAAAGCTAGCTACACCACCGATAACAAAAGAAGTAGTTAAATAAGCCGCCGTAATCATATGGAAAAAGCGATATGGGAAAGAAGGGTTAAAGATAATTTCTAGCCAATTTAAAGGGAAAAAGAACCCATCGCCTTGCAGTTCAAAACCAGCAGGCGTATGCATCCAGCTACTAGCTGCAAGTATCCAAAAGGCTGAGATTACAGTACCAACAGCAACTATTAACGTAGAAATAAAATGTACTTTTTTACTGACTTTATTAAAGCCGAATAACATTATACCTAAAAAAGAAGATTCGAGGAAAAAGGCAGTAAATACTTCAAAACCGAGAAGCGGACCGAGGACATTTCCAACCTTATCTGAAAAATTCGACCAGTTAGTACCGAATTGATAAGACATTACAACGCCTGAAACTACTCCCATACCGAAAGTAACCGCAAAAATCTTCACCCAAAATTTGTATATTTCTTGATAAACCGGCTTTTTTGTTTTTAACCATAACCCTTCAATTACCGCTAAAAAGCTTGCAAACCCTATAGTAAAAGCAGGAAATATTATATGAAAACTTATGGTAAAAGCAAACTGAATCCTCGATAATAATACTTGATCAAATTCCATATTTAAGCTGCTGTTTTAAGATAATAAGCTTTTTGACAATAACAATATACTCCAGTATAATGAATTAAGTAGACGAAGTTTAATTTGGAAAAGAGTAATCGGTCCATAAGACGAGGAGCGGGGCGTATACTTAAATACGTGAACACCACAGTACTTATAGAACGACGCAGCCAATTTTTCAAATTAAACGAGTATACAGTATTTGATTTAATCAGCCGCCTTTGCTATTATTAAATTCTATCTGATTAGTTTTAACAAATTTTCCTTTTTCGGAGTTCCAATTATAATGAACATTTACTATTCTTACTTCTGTAACATTAATATCACCATTGGGCAATTGAGTTACATCATACCCTTTTCGGATAGAATCCGTAATTAATAAACTTGCTTGACAAATATATTTTACATCAAAGAACAGAGAATCGTCTTCCTTAGACTTTTCTTGTTCTTCTAAAAAATTATTAGATAATTCTTTTTCTTGCATTTCTAATGATTTTGAAGTTATTTTCTGAATTTTGTAGCATTATTTAAGGTAAGAAGCAAGGCTTGTTTATTATTTTTCCATAGATTTAATATTTTTAGGTATATTTTTGCAAAATAATTAAATTAAAATATGCTCTGAAATAACATGAATTAATATATTATTTTAAAATTGAGGTACATTATCGTGATAAAATACCCTACTTTATCTAAATCAACATTTAGCTTAGGTATTTATTTTTTAAAATTCGATAAAGTTAAAATTACTTTATTGACTGTAATCTGTATTTTACTCGGTATGATTCCGGCAATTGATAGTATATTACTTCAGAAAATCATTGATCTAATCGAATCTTTCAGTGATGAGAACGCAAATAACCTTTTATCTTCCATGATTTACTGGGCAGTATTTTATGCTCTTTGGTGGGAGAGTATTAATATAGCATATCGTTCATATGATTATTTGTATCTAAAGACTATGCCCGTAATAAAAGGAAAAATACTAAATGAACTTTATAATTATACTCAATATCATAGCCATAAATTCTTTCAGGATAATTTAGCCGGACATATTAGCAATCGTATTACTGAAACCGCAAGATCGTTTGAGATGATTATTTCAATATTCGGTGAAAAAATTCTTCGTAAACTAGCTATTATCGTATTTGCATTAATCGCTTTATATTCCGTACATTACGTTTTTGCTACGATATTTATTTTATGGATTACGGTTTTTTTAGCACTCAGCGTTCTTTTCTCGGATAAAATCAATAAATACTCGTTAAATTATGCTAGAAGCCAATCTTTTGTTGCCGGTAGTATCGTAGATGCAATTAGCAACATTAATGCGGTTAGAATGTTTACAGCCCATAAATTTGAACGTCAACATCTAGAAACAAGGGTAGAAAATGCCGTGGCTGATGAGCAAACTATGCAATTCTTTATGTTCAAATTGCGTTATGCTCTTGGAACTTCTTGTTCAATAATGATTTTTATAATGATTTATTATTTATCTAAACTTCGTAGCGAGTTATCTATAAGCATAGGTGATTGCGTATTAGTGCTAACATTATGTATAAATGTAGCAGACGATATTTGGGATTTAACGCAAGAAATCGGTGATATGTTCGAGCAGATCGGGGCATTTAATCAAGGCTTATCACTAATGGCACCGCATATTATAACGGATATTGAAAACGCTACTCCTTTAGATATCAAAGAAGGGATTATTGAATTTAGAAATGTTACGTTTAATTATCATCATAATAACAATCTATTTTATAATAAATCGGTATTAATACCGAGTAAACAAAAAGTAGGGCTAGTTGGATTTTCCGGTTCAGGGAAAACCACTTTTATTAGTTTGCTGACTAGATTACATGATATAGAAGAAGGAATGATTTTAATAGATAATCAAAATATTAAAAACGTAACTCAAGATTCTTTAAGAAAAGCCATTAGCCTTATACCTCAAGAGCCGGTGCTTTTTCATCGTACTATTTTGGATAATATCAGATATGGAAAAAAAGAAGCTACTCTTGAGGAGGTTATAGAAGCGGCAAAATCTGCACATATTCATGATGTTATCGATAATCTACCAGACGGTTACGATACTATGTGCGGAGAGCGAGGAAATAATTTATCCGGCGGTCAGCGTCAAAGAATCATTATAGCAAGAGCCATCTTAAAAAATGCTCCTATTTTAATTCTTGATGAAGCAACAAGTAGCTTAGATAGTAAGACTGAAAGTCTGATTCAAGAGTCAATGGATTATTTAATGCAAAATAAAACCGTGATAGTCATTGCCCACAGATTATCTACTTTACTCAATATGGATAGGATTTTAGTTTTTGAAAAAGGTAGTATAATAGATGACGGTAGCCACGCAGAATTATTGAAAAATAGTAAGCTATATCAAAAATTATGGAACTCCCAAGTTAAAGGATTGATAGTGTGAGGCAATTATTATCATATGCTGTTATAGTAATTTCTTTAACTGCTAATATTCTATAATGAAACTATCTGATTTTGACTTTGATTTACCAAGTGACCTTATCGCACAATATCCGGCTAGCGAACGTGATAACTCGGATTTACTAATTGCCAGGACAAAGCCTATTAAAACCAAATTCTACAACATATTAGATTACTTAAAAGAAGGGGATTTATTAGTCTTTAATAATAGCAAAGTGATTAAAGCAAAGTTACATTTGGGGAAGAATATTACAATAAATTTGAATCAAAAATTATCTGATAATTGTTGGTCGGCTTTTGCTAAGCCGGCTCGAAAGCTTAATATAAGCGATGAATTTTATTTTGATAATCATAAGGTAATAATTACCGACAAACTTGCAATGGGTGAGATTAAAGTAAAATTTGAACTTGATAATATTTCGGTATTTGAATTTTTAGACAAATACGGTGAGATGCCGCTACCGATTTATATTAGGCGTTCACACTCGTTATGTCATCCACGTACTACATTGTTGCGTGAATCGGAAAATATACTCGGTGTCATCCCGTGGCTTGACCACGGGATGACAAACGACAACGAACGCTATCAAACAATTTACAATCAAATAGAAGGTTCAGTTGCAGCACCGACGGCAGGGTTACACTTTACAAAGGATATACTTGATAAACTCAACACAAAAGGCGTACATACTGCTTTTGTAACCTTACATGTGGGAGCAGGAACTTTTTTACCTGTAAAAACCGAAAATATTCATGAGCATAAAATGCATACCGAATATTGCTCTATTACTCCTGAAACTACTGAAATCATCAACAAAGCAAAGCAAGAAAGGAGGCGTATTATCGTAGTCGGCACTACCACGCTTAGAACCCTTGAGAGTTCTTGTAATAACGGCGTCGTAAAAGCAGGTAGTTTTGAAACTAATATTTTTATAACTCCCGGCTTTAAATTTCAAACGGCCGATATGCTGCTTACTAATTTCCATTTCCCTAAATCTACTTTATTTATGCTTATATGTGCTTTTGCCGGCTTTAAAGAGATGCATGAATTATATAAATATGCTATAAAAGAAAAAATGCGTTTTTTCAGCTATGGCGATGCAACACTTTTGTATAGGAAAGTATGAATAGTATCACAGAATATTCTTTTTTAACAAATCTTACTAAATTACCTTTTATCGAGGAGATTTGGCTTTTTGGCTCACGCGGGCGAGGGGATAATCATGAGAGAGCGGATATTGATATCGCCATTCTTTGCCCTAATGCAAATGAAGATGATTGGCATCAAGTTTTAGACATAATAGATGATGCAGATACACTTTTAAAAATAGATTGTGTACGATTCGATACATTAAACGATGATGATAAACTTAAACAAAATATTATTAATTTTAAAAAAATTCTTTATAAAAAATGTTTACACTAATGGAAAAAATATTCTGGAAAGACTCTTTCCTAGCACTAGGGCAAGCTATACAACGTTTACATGAAGTTATAGAGCGATCTAAGGTAGATAAAAATGATTATGTGTTAGATGCCTCTGTAAAAAGATTTGAATTTGTTATTGAATTATTTTGGAAAACCTTAAAAAAAATACTTAAACATGAAAAGATTGAAAGTAATACTCCAAAAGATGTCCTAAGTAAAGCTTTTCAGTTTAGTCTTATCGATGATGAAAAAATGTGGCTTGGAATGCTTGATGACCGCAATAATACTTCTCATGTTTATAAATATGAGGATGCAAAACAAGTTTTTGAGAATATAAAGTTATATCTGCCGATTTTAGAAAAAACATATAACAAACTAGAGAAAAAATATTTTGGATGATAAAATTCTCTACTTCATTAATACTAGATACAAAACAAGCTGCTTTACTAGAAGAATTAAAACAACTAGCAGCAGAACTTAATAAGCCTAAAAGTTTATTCAAATTCTTTAATCAAAACAATTTAAAAAGCGGAATTTATTTATACGGTCTGGTGGGCAGCGGTAAAACTATGCTCATGAATTCTTTTTTTGAAGAGATAAGCATATCTAAAATCATTATCCATTATCAGAACTTTATGCAGGAAATTCATAAATCTACGCATAAATTACAAACAGAAAATCAGAAAGATATCATCCCTAAAATTGCTAAAAACTATGCTAAACAAACTAAACTGTTATGTATAGATGAGTTTGAAATTAAAGACATTACCGATGCAATGATAATAGGTAGATTATTTAATGAATTAATAAAGCAAAATATTTTTATTTTTATAACCTCTAACACGAGTCCCAATAATCTTTACAAAGACGGATTACAACGAGAATCTTTCTTACCTTTTATAAAGATAATCAATAATACATTTTACGTTAAATATCTAGATAATCACCATGATTATCGATTTGATAAAGCATTAGGAGTTAAAGGGGCAAGGATAATTTATCCCTTAACTTTAGAAAACCAAAACAAACTTGAAAAAATTACCACAGATATTAGTGATAATAATCTCGTTTTTCAAAATATACAGGTTCTAGGTAGAGAAATATCCTTTCAAAAAGTACATAAAAGAATATTAGTAACAGATTATAATGAATTATTTATAAGAGACTTAAGCTATATCGATTATGTTAATATTTGTCAAAATTTCAACGTTATTATAGTGGGGAATGTTCATACTATCGATGCTAATGATACAAATACAGCCGTTAGATTTATCAACTTTATCGATAATGCCTATTTCTATAAAATACTTTTATTTATGAGCCTAGAAGATAAGCCGAGTAAAATATATCAAGGTTCAGCACGAGCCGCAGAATTCAAACGAACTATTTCAAGACTAAATGAAATGAATAGCGAATCTTATTTATTAAATAGATTTCTTGTATAACGTAGCTAATAAGGAGGAATCCCTCCGGAGGTACTTCACCTCGAACCGCAGCGTACACGCAAGTAACGTGAGGATTCGAGTCTAGGCTCGACATACAAATTACCCTTAGAAGCAAGTTATGCAAGAAGTCTAATAATGATTTTAAGAATTAACTTCCTTAAGAGCTTAAAATATGAATATTATTCTTTCAAAAATCTTATCAATTTTCGCTAAAAAAGCTCTTTAATTACTAAAAATTTATTTACAGATAGACCTAAGAAATTCAATAAATTCATCAATATTGATTTTTATATCATCTTCTAAATGTTCTTCTGTTGTCTGATCTACATAAAAAGGATAATAATCACATGACATATAATTTGCCATTCTTTTATAAAAACTTCTAGGAGGAGTTGTACCATGATCAATCTCTACTAGTTTACATTTTGGAGTCGAAAAAATAAGGTTAGCAAATCCTGATCCATGCGGTCCAACTATTATTTTTGCTTTATTAAAAAGCTGGGCCTGTTCATACGGAGAGGATAGCTCTAGATATATTGCCTTAAAACCAAGTTTCTCAATTTTTTCTATTAATTCTTCTTCATTAACTATTTTTCTGGTAGAAGCGTATTTACGAGAAATATATATTTTATCGTATGCTTTACTATTATCTTTAAAAAAATATTTCTTAAATCTTTTTTTAACCATAAAGGCAAAATTGTACCTTTTACCGGAATAAACGGTACAGATGGAACAATTAGTCTAGTAGCTTGAATTATACAATCGCTATTTACTACAAAAAGCTTATCTTCCGGTATATTTAAATAATTTAATACTATTTCTAATGACTTAATTTGCCATGAATATTTTAAATTATTAATATAGATACGGTCATATTCAAGATCCAATTCTTTTAATATAATTAATCTAGGCAAAATTTGTAGCAGCCAATGATACCAATTTTCAGAACCAGAAGATGAAATTACTGCTAATTTCCCATTAAAATATAAAGGATTTTCTGTATTAATATCTCGTTTCTTATTTAATAAACGATGTTGATCACCTAAGCTTGTTTGAGTATCTTGTAGAATATAACCTTCTTGAGTTAAAATTCCACCTTCATTAATTACTGTGCCATTTGGTAACTCTAAAGTAAATTGCTCTGTATTTTTTTCTTTAAATAACTTTTTAATTTCTATGTTAGATTTTAGCGATTCTATGGAAATAAGTTGATGCTTATTCTTTAATGCATAAGCATTACTAATATAGAAGATGATAAGAATTATGAATATAAAATATCTCATAAAGAGAAAAAAAGATAATTAAAAATTTGTATTGCAAGCTTGGCAGCGACTTACTCTCCCATGCCTTATGACATAGTACCATTAGCGCTATGAGGTTTCACGTTCGAGTTCGGGATGGGATCATGTGTTTCACTCATGCTATAACCACCAAGCTAGCAATACAAACTTTTAAAAAGATAGATTTGTATTATAGTTTGCTGTTAATGTTGTTGCATGACTAAATTTGTCATTCCTGCGGAAACAAGAATCTAAATATTAAAAATTTTTCTAGATACCGTGGCGGGACCACGGTATGACATTATTAGCTGTGCAACAACATTTTTATCCATTGATAAAGCTAATTTAACCTGATAACTTTGTGAGTTGATACTACATTTTTATAGAATTAACACTATATGCATATGTAATCTCACAGCAAAGTAAATCAATCGAGCTATTAGTATCAGTTAGCTACACACATTACTGTGCTTCCACACCTGACCTATCAACGTGGTGGTCTTCCACGGCTCTAATGGGGAAGTCTAGTTTTGAGGTGGGTTTCCTGCTTAGATGCATTCAGCGGTTATCCCTTCCGTACTTAGCTACCCAGCTGTGCCATTGGCACGACAACTGGTCCACCAGGGGTACGTCCACCTCGGTCCTCTCGTACTAAAGGCAGATCCTCTCAAACTTCCTACACCCACGGCAGATAGGGACCGAACTGTCTCACGACGTTCTAAACCCAGCTCACGTACCACTTTAATCGGCGAACAGCCGAACCCTTGGGACCTTCTCCAGCCCCAGGATGTGATGAGCCGACATCGAGGTGCCAAACGATTTCGTCGCTATGGACGCTTGGAAATCATCAGCCTGTTATCCCCGGAGTACCTTTTATTCGTTGAGCGATGGCCCTTCCACTCGGGACCACCGGATCACTATGACCGACTTTCGTCTCTGCTCGTCTTGTCAGACTCGCAGTCAGGCTAGCTTATGCCATTGCACTCTAAAAGTTGATTTCCGACCAACCTGAGCTAACCATCGCGCGCCTCCGTTACTCTTTGGGAGGCGACCGCCCCAGTCAAACTACCCACCATGCATTGTCTCGGATCCTGATTCAAGGATCTCGGTTAGATGTCAAGAACCAAAAGGGTGGTATCTCAAGGGTGACTCCACAAAGGCTGACGCCTTCGCTTCGTAGTCTCCCACCTATCCTGCACATCTGATTCCTAACACCAGTGCAAAGCTATAGTAAAGGTTCACGGGGTCTTTCCGTCTGACCGCGGGAACTCCGCATCTTCACGGAGAATTCAATTTCGCTGAGTCGATACTGGAGACAGTGGGGAAATCGTTACGCCATTCGTGCGGGTCGGAACTTACCCGACAAGGAATTTCGCTACCTTAGGACCGTCATAGTTACGGCCGCCGTTCACTGGGACTTCAATTCAGAGCTTGCACCCCTCCTTTTAATCTTCCAGCACTGGGCAGGCGTCAGACCCTATACGTCGTCTATTGACTTTGCAGAGCCCTGTGTTTTTAATAAACAGTCGCTACCCCCTAGCTTGTGCCACCTGCACATGGTTGCCCATATACAGGTCATCTTTCTTCCGAAGTTACAGATGCAATTTGCCTAGTTCCTTCAGCATCGTTCTCTCAAGCGCCTTGGTATACTCTACCTGTCCACCTGTGTCGGTTTCGGGTACGGTCTATAATGAAGGTGTTATTTCCTGGAAAATATTCACTGCACAATCAATCCAATAAGACTGTACAATTTACTATTTTCGTCACATCCTTCAGGTTCAGGAATATTAACCTGATTCCCATCGATTACGCCTTTCAGCCTCACCTTAGGGGCCGACTAACCTTGCGCAGATTAACTTTACGCAAGAACCCTTGGACTTTCGGCGAGAATGTTTCTCACATTCTTTATCGCTACTTATGTCAGCATTCTCACTTCCGATACCTCCAGCAAACCTTACGGTTCACCTTCGCAGGCTTACGGAACGCTCCGCTACCATTTATGCCAAATGCATAAATCCGCATCTTCGGTACATGACTTGAGCCCCGTTACATTGTTGGCGCAAGAAAACTTATTTAGACTAGTGAGCTATTACGCTTTCTTTAAATGATGGCTGCTTCTAAGCCAACATCCTAGTTGTTTTGGTCTTCTCACATCCTTTAACACTTAGTCATGATTTAGGGACCTTAGATGGCGGTCTGGGCTTTTTCCCTCTCGACTATGGACCTTAGCACCCATAGTCTGTCTGCTATGCTATACTCGTCGACATTCGGAGTTTGATTGAGTTTGGTAAGTCTGTGGGACCCCCTAGCTCATTCAGTGCTCTACCTTCGACGGTAATCGCTATAACGCTCTACCTAAATAGATTTCGCGGAGAACCAGCTATATCCGAGTTTGATTGGCCTTTCACCCCTAACCACAGCTCATCCCCTACTTTTTCAACAGTAGTGGGTTCGGTCCTTCAGCGGATTTTACTCCGCTTTCAACCTGGCCATGGCTAGATCACCCGGTTTCGGGTTTAATTCATCTAACTAAACACCCTATTCAGACTCGCTTTCGCTACGCCTACACCTAACGGCTTAAGCTTGCTAGATAAACTAAGTCGCTGACCCATTATACAAAAGGTACGCCGTCACAAGACATATAAATACGCTTGCTCCGACTGCTTGTAAGCATTTGGTTTCAGATACTATTTCACTCCCCTTGTCGGGGTACTTTTCACCTTTCCCTCACGGTACTTGTTCACTATCGGTCACTAGAGAGTACTTAGGCTTAGAGGGTGGTCCCCCTATGTTCAAACAGGATTTCACGTGTCCCGCCTTACTCAAGGACTTCAAACTTTTTACCTATACGGGACTATCACCCTCTATGGTCAACCTTTCCATGTTGTTTTAGTTATTTTTTTGAAGCCACTGGCCTGGTCCGCGTTCGCTCGTCACTACTAACGGAGTCTCGGTTGATGTCCTTTCCTCCAGCTACTTAGATATTTCAGTTCGCTGGGTTTGCTTCATATAGCTATGTATTCACTATACAATACCTAATAAATTAGGTGGGTTTCCCCATTCGGAAATCTTCGGATCAAAGTTTATTCGCAACTCCCCGAAGCTTATCGCAGCGTATTACGTCCTTCATCGCCTTCTAGTGCCAAGGCATCCACCAAATGCTCTTATTATATTTACTTACGCTTTTAACTTGAGATTACACGATGCATACAGAATTAATTTCACAATTATTTTCAGTATCTACTCACGATATAAATTTTTATTATCGCGGTGTATTTAGTTTTTTAGCTTTATCAACTTTTTAAACAGCTACAAAGTTTTAAGTTTCAAACCTTGCGTGATGATTTTATATCTACATTTTTAAAGCTTGTCAAACACTAATTTCAAATAATTTTAATTTTATTTTTTATAAGATGGGCTAAAGTTATTTTAAGCTCTTTTTAGAGTAGGCTTTGTCGGCTTTTTGTTTAGATTTTCAGTCCCTAATTTTGTATTTACCTTACCGCCTAAATCTTCAAAAAAGAATCTGCATTTTTGTAAAACCTGATTTACTGCTTTCATTTCTCCTTCTCTGTTTATCAAACCGCTTTGAGTTTTAACAAACAATAATTTACCGTCTTTTCTAAAGACTAGATTTTCATCAATTTCAAAATCTTTAGTTATACTTAAATTACCGTTCTTATCAAATTTACCTAAAATATTTTTCTGTAAATCAGCAAATTCGGCATGAGCGTATAATTTTGAAATTTCTTTTATTTGCTTTGGATCGTTTATATGTTCGCCAGCTTTGTTAATAAAGCCGCTAATTTCATATTGAGATGTTTTAGCGTGTGGAGTTTTTTTCACAAGAAATTGAGTTTCCGTAAGTAGTTTAGTTTGATTCTCTACTTCATCATCTACTATATTAATTACTTTCCTTTTTATAGAATAAATATTACTATTCTTTTCAAGCTTTAAGATAAACTCCTTAATGTCTAAATCATCATTAAACCTAACTTCTTTTTTATCTTTACCCATAATTAATACTCTTATTTTAATATTGTATCTTTTAAAATATTTGTACCACGTAAAAATTCTTCTATATTCAAAGCTTTTTTACTCTCTTGCTGAAGTTTTTTCACTCGTAATATACCGCTTCCACAAGCTATTTCCAGCTTATCGCTAATAACGGTGCCGGAAGTAAAGTGATGCTCCGCATTTAAATATTCTGCTTCAAGGATTTTAATTATTTTATCATTATAACTAAAATATGCTCCGGGCCAGGGATTCATTCCTCTTATTTTACAATCTATTTTATATGCGGATTCATGCCAATTAATTTTTCCTTCTTCTTTAGTTAATTTATGAGCATACGTAACGCCATCACTTGACTGTTTTATCGGTACTATATTATCAATATTTGCAAGTGTTTTTATTAGTAATTTAGCTCCTAAATTAGCACATTTATTGTGCAATTCTTCCAATGTTGTCCTTTCTTCTAAATCAAAATCTTCTTTCATCAATATATCACCCGTATCAAGCCCTGCATCCATACGCATAATACATACGCTACTTTTCCGATCACCCTCTATAATAGTACGCGGCAGAGGAGCCGCTCCTCTGTGGCGAGGCAAATCGGATGGATGGATATTAAGACAGCCGTATTTTTTAGCTTCTAATATAGCTTTAGGCACAATAAAACCATATGCAATAACAACTATAATATCAGCATTAACTTTATTAATTAGATTTATTGTTTCATCATTACGCAAAGTAGAAGGGGTATAAACAGGAATTTGATGCTCAAATGCTAATTGATGTATGGGGGATTTAACTAAGTTAAGCCCCCTACCCTTAGCTTTAGGTTGCTGTGTAAAAACAGCTTTAACTTCGTGATGAGTTATAAGTTTTTTAAGAGCAGGAACAGCAAATTCAGGCGTTCCCATAAAGATTACTTTCACACTATATTATTTTTGAGTTTCTTAAGCTTACGAAGTACTACATCTCGTTTTAAATTACTTAAATAATCAATCATAAGCTTACCTTCTAAATGATCACACTCATGCTGGATAACTCTTGCAAGCCAATCATTTGCTTTAAGCTCTTGTGATTTACCATAATAGTCTAAATACCTAATCTTTATAGATTCCGGTCTTGCCACCTCAATACGTTGCTCTGGTACTGAGATACAACCTTCATTAGCCGTAATTAGCTCTTCTGATTTTTCTATTATTTCAGGATTTACTATAAAAAGCGGATAAAAATCCTTTGGTCTTTCTACCGGATCATGATCTTTTATATCAATTACTAAAATACGTTTCAATACCCCTACTTGTACTGCCGCAAGCCCTGCACCGTCTTCATGGTACATAGTTTTAAGCATATCATCCATAAATTTTCGTGTTTGATCTGTAAACTCTAAAACCGGCTGAGATTTCTGCTTTAATCTTTCATCAGGTGCAGTTACTATCGGTAATATTGACATAATTAAATCTTAATATTTTATTTTAATATACCATAAAACCACCAAAATGTAAAGAAAGCAAACCCGCCTAATTCCAGCAATAGTTGCATAATAAACTCACCTATTTGCAATAATTTGTCGAATTAATAATATTTAGTAAAAAATAATAGCAAATATCAGATAACATGTTAATAAATAAGGCTTGCATAAAATTAAGGAGGAATAACAATGCATTGGGGTGATATTGAAGAAATTGCCGAACAACTCGAAGAACATTGTAGCGATCAGTATAATGAAAAAAAAATTTCATTATTAAAGCTAGAGAAACTGATTAGAGATTTAAAGGACTTTGAAGATGAAGAGAAAAAAGTCGAAGAAGTTACATAGTTACATTAGAAGAAATTTTAGACAAATGGGAAGAATTACGCGAAGAAATTAGAGAAATCGATTAAGTAGCTTTTGAGTTATTTTTAGGCATTTATAAATTAACTTTATAAAAATATATTATAATCAATAACAATATAGCAACTGCCTGAAAAAAAACTCTTAAAGTCATTAACTTTGAACTAAATTTCTTATCAAACTTTCCTCCGATAGCCATCGACACTACCCCTATAATAAGAACCGAAACGGTTAAACCAATCGCAATTAATAACCACATCATAATTTATTGCTCAATATATAATTTCCTACACAAAGATTATATGCTTTTTCTTTTTTAAATCAATTATCTAATTAATATTTGAGTTCCAGTTCAAAAATTAACTAATTCTTCACAAAAAATAACAATTCTAGGAACACAAATATCTAATTTATCAAATATAGATAATTCAACAATTACTTTAAAAGAAAAAGAGATATTAGGTTCTTGCGTTCTTATTAATTTCTGCTTAAAAATATCTAAAAATACAAATAATTTAATTTTCTGCACGCAAGAACCTAGAGTATTTTGAGAAACCTAATCTAAGCTTTCTGAGTTACACTATATATATTATCTATCAGTTTAACAAAAGCACCATTTCCTAAAACATTAGCACAAGTGATCACAGGATCAAATAAGATATAAAGAGCTGTAATCAGAGACATCATATTAGTATTAAAACCTAGATATTGTTCAAGTATAGGAAGCATTACAATAATTCATCCACCTGGTATAGCTGCTACTGAAAATTTTGCCAATACAAAATAAAAAGCAAAAATAAGATAATTAAATAAAGTAGGCTCAGCTAATCCATAACTTTTTAGTATAGCATAAGCTAAAATCGGTATAGCGAAACAATCACCAACAAGATGAATATTTACTGTTATTGGTACAACGGTACGAGCGAGTGCTTTATTATTTGTATTATTTTCCGCTCCTATTATACTAAGTGGCATACTTATAGGAAGTGTTGA
>NZ_JWSW01000022.1:0-20863 GCF_000828125.2 Rickettsia asembonensis
TTATCTCTCAACACTTCCAGTATATCCAAGCTTGCTACTTCATCCGGCATAAGCCATGATAAAGCTATTGAAGAATCTAAAACAAAAGAGACCATTTTTTACTTTTTACCCTCATTTCTGTAATTTAGCCACACTTCTAAATCCGATGGTTGTAAATTAATTTCTTTTGCAAGTTTCCGAAGTCTAAGAGCTGCAATATTTGCAATCTCAATATTATTATGAGAATCAATAGGAACAATTTTTGCAGCAGCTTTACCTCTTTTAGTAATTAAAATTTCTTCGCCTTTACTAGCACGGTCTAATAACTTAGAAAAATGTGTTTTAGCATCAAAGGCTGTAATTGCGTTTTTCATATAATTAACTAGTTAATTATAACATATTTTAAATTCAAATGTCAAAAACTTTAATGCCTACAACCGCTACCGTGAATATGTGGAGGATGGAGTTTGATATGCTTTAGCATCTTTTTAAGGAGTGTATCACGCTTAAGTTTTGATACATAATCTAAGAAAGTTTTGCCGTTTAAATAATCTATTTCATGCTGAATTACAGTTGCTAAAAAGCCTTCTGCTTCTAGCTCTTGTTTATTACCGTTATAATCAAGATATTTTACCTTAATTGCTTTTGATCGTGTAATAGATGCTTCAATGCCTGGAAATGATAAAGAACCCTCAATAAAAGTTTGTTTTTCTTCCGAAAAATAAGTTATTTCCGGGTTAATAAAAACTATAGGCGATGATTTATTATTTTCGTGTAGGTCAACTACCGCTATACGCTTTAATATTCCTACCATATTAGTACCCAAGCCCACTGCCCTTTCTATATGTAAAGTCTGAAGCATTTTGTCGACAATAGTACGAATATTATCATCAATAATGTCTATATATTCTGCTTGTTTTTTAAAAATATCGTTTGGTGCATAAACTATTTGATAGTAATGTTTCTCTTGATTCATTAATATACTCCGGATAAATGAAGAGTTATTTAGCAATGCCGTTATTTAATTACGATAGCTGATAATATATTCTGATTATAAGGTTCTTGCAAATGATATGAGCGTCTTTTACTTGGGTATTTTAATGGATTTGTATAAGTATCTTCACCGATATTTTTTATATCTTTAACACCGGCTTCTTTAAGCTTTGACTCTACAAAGCTAGGTAAATCAAACATATAATGATTTTCTTTTATCGAGTTTATAAAAAACTGTTTATTGTTAATATCTTTACTTAAGAAAGCTTTATAATATTCATCATCAACCTCATATGAACTTTGAGCTATAGCAGGGCCTATAATTACTATTAAATTCTTTGCTCCTTTTTCTATCATTTTAGTAACTATATTATTAATAATATTATTTATACTTCCTTTCCAACCCGCATGTGCCGCTCCGATTATTTTACCGTCGCCGCTTGCAAGTAATACCGGCACACAATCTGCCGATTGTACCGCTAATACTAAATTTTTCTTAGTTGTAATGCTTCCATCTGCTTCAGGTACTGCTATTATGGACTCATCAGCATTAACAATTTGATTGCTATGTACTTGGTTTAAAATTAAAATATCTTGTGCTTTAAAATAAGTAGTAATAGATTTTTTGTTTTCAACTATTTCTGTTTCATTTATAGAGTTATTTTTTTTTATATATCTATATCTATGACTTGAATTATTGAATGTTTTATCAAAAATTTTATAATAAACTGATCCGTTTATTAATCCTTCCATGAAAATACCCCATATTAATTATAATAGTTTTATTAATAATTTATCCGGTCGTTTACAAAAAAATAAACAGCTAGAAAAAATAATAGCACAATTTCATCAAGACTATAACCTAATCCCTATTATCGGCGTAGAAATAGAGTTTTATTTAAGTCACAATATTGATATAGATAAATTTGAAATACTTTCAAGAAAATACTTAGCTAGATTTAAAATTTCTAAAATAAAAGAAGAAAAAGGCAATAATCAATTTGAAATAGATCTTCCTCCTTCTGTAAACCTAATACAATATATAAAAAATATATTAGAGGTTAAAACTATTTTAAAAAAAATGGCACAGCAGTTAAACGGTTATATAGATTTTTCTCCTAAGCCGTTTTTGGATGATTATGGTAATAGTATGCATTTTCATATTAATTTTAATTCCGAGTTTAATGATTATTATATAATTTTAGCAGCACAAGGGCTATGTCACTATATGTTAGACACCCTACTCGCTTTTATGCCAACTACTCTAGATTATTCACGGATAAATAAAAAATTTATGGCTCCTACGCATATATCATACGGTGGAAATAATAGAAGCGTAGCCGTACGAATTCCGAATTCTTTTCCCAAACGTTTAGAACATCGCTTATCTTCTCCTGAAACCGATCCGTATATAGCAATTTTTACTATTTTAAAATCAATATTGTTGGCTTTAAAATCTCCAAGTTCGCTCCAAAAAATAGAAAAGATTTACGGGAACGCTTTCGATCCACAATATAATTTAACTCCATTACCTACATCATCTCAGGATAGCTTTATGTTATTTAAACCGGAGTTTTTTTAATAATTTGTATTTTGTTCGTAAAACCTAAAAACTAAAAAATAATTGTTTTTTTACAACTAAAATAAAGATTGATATAAAGTTTTAAATATAAAACTGCCGAAATTGTTTCAATTAATTATTTTATTTTTGTAAAACTAAATACTTATGAAGTGCTTTAAGCCGCACTTCACTCTATATTTTCATAATTTTTCATTAGATAATTAAATTCCGCACCATAGATAAATATCATATTTATAATATAGAAGAATATTAATGTAACTATTATACTACCAAGGGAACCATACATTAGATTTAGTTGATTATAATAGACTATATATGTTGAAAGCAAATAGCCGCTTATTACCCATAATATCACAGTTAATAAAGCCCCTGGAAATACATCGATAAAATTTAGTTTTACATTAGGTAATATATAATACAAAGATGAGGCACCTAAAAATAATAAAATTAAAATTAAAGAATATCTTATAAAATTTAAAATGATCTTATATTTTTCAATGGTCTCTAATATTATCGGAATTTTTGTAAATAATATTGGAATTACCACTAAAAGAAACATAGTAAAGGTAATCAAGGCACTAATTATAAGAAACTGTATAATACTAAGTAATCTTCTTCTTATATAAGGGGGGGGAGATTTTATTTGATATACACGATTTAAAATAGTCCTTAAACATTCTACAAAAGAAGAAGCAGTCCAAATACTGCCTACTATGGCAAGATTCATTAAACTTTGAGGAGGAGCACTTAGTAATTCTCGTATTCTCTTTTCTATTGATTCCGTTGCTTGTTCCGGAAGACTTTCTAGAAAAATTTGTATAAAATTTTGACCAAGTTCTGAAGCTCCTAAAAAGCTTGTTAAAGCTAATAAGAATACTAGGAAAGGGAAAATAGATAAAAGTATCATGAATGACATATATCCCGAATGTTCAACGCCATCATCTTCTATTGTTCTAAATAAGGCTACGTAAAGACAATTAAAAATTTTTCTCATTATAAAAGCTAAGTTGTTATTATTAATTTTATATTTAACCTTAAATAAGTTCGCTGTAAATAATTAATTTATAATTAAAATGAAACTATATATTATCCTTGATTTGAAATATTAATATAGAAATGAAATTTTTCCTTGCATTAATTTTATATTTTTCTATAATACGCCAAAATTTTATTTTTTTATAATGTAATTTATAGGACTGTTAACAAAATAATTTTAAAGTTCTTATAATATTTTTATTTGATAAGAAATAATTTTGTACGATTCTTTAATAATTATTTACCAAATGATTACAAAAAACTTAAAAAATGCTATTTTATAGTTGCTTATAATATTAATTTATGGTATTATTTCTACTTAAGGTTCGATAAATTTAATGGTATAAAATTATTGATAACCACATGTTTTATAATGTTCAAAGAAAATTTTTAAATATAGACATAATTAGTAACCAAGGAGAAGATAATGGGTAGAAAAAACGATATTATACAAAAAATCGATAGTTTTATCGGTAAGAAAATTTATTCTTTAAGACTCGCTAAGGGGTTGTCTCGTCAACAACTTGCTGAAGTAATTGATGTTACTCATCAACAATTACAAAAATACGAAAAAGCAATTAATAGAATTTCTGTAGGAAGGCTAGTACTAATCGCAGAAGCTTTAGATAGGAATATTGATTATTTCTTTGAAGGTTTAGAAGAAGCTAATAAACCGCAGCCTGTACATACTCAACATCAACGTATGTGTATTGAAGTTTCAAGAAATTTTATGAAAATTAATAGTACGGAAGAACAACAAGCCGTTAATAATCTAGTAAAATGTTTAGCCGGAAAAGATAAGCTAAAAGCTAGCTCGTAAAATATTTAATTTATGCTTTTGTGACCCTCATTATAGGGAACAAGCTTCGACCAAATAGTCCCTATAATTATTTCCTAGCTAAAAGCAGCTTTGTGGCACTCTCTCAATGTCATTCCCGCAAAAGCGGGAATCTAGAAAAAGCAACCTTAATTGATAAAATAACCATATAAAAAACATGCTTCCTGCTTTCGCAGAAAGGTATTGTTGTGTGGACCACAAACGCATTCGGTGTCATACCGTGGACAAGCCACGGGATTGACAGAGGTAAAACCAATCCACGTAACAATGCTTCGTAGGAATGACATTGCTTGCCCTTATAACATACAGAATATAAGTCTTGATCAGCGTGGTGGAAAGGAAGACTCTCTTTTAATAGGAAGAGATTTACTTAAACTTTCCATCTGTATGCTATTTTTTGCATTCATTAATGCTTCCATAATTTTTACATTGTCTTTTATATTAACTTTATCCGGTTTTACTATCATTTTAGCTTTTTCAATATCCGGGTTATTCCTATCTATAGGTTCTAATTTAGACTTTCCTGATGCCACTCTTACATTTTGTATTTCACTTTTACGATCTTTATCTTGGAAAGCCGCTCCTCGTTCTTCTCCCTCTTTCTTTAATAAATCATCTATAATTTGTAAACGAACGTCTTTAGACAAATTTTCTTTATTATCAATTAAACTAGATTTAATAAAAGTTAGTTTTTCTTCTATAGAAGGTTTTTCATTAAATTTTTTATTTACTTCATTAATTTTTTGTTCTGATTCAGCTCTTTTTTCTTCAGCAGTTTTAAAGCCGCTACTTGAGGAAAGAGTATTCCTCATATTATTAGCTATATCACGTACATAGCTAGATACATCACTTAATATACTGGAAATTTTTTTCATAACTTCTTCTTCTGAGACTTCACGTTTTTCAGGATGAGCATCTAAAACAGGGGTAATAACATTTTTTAATGTATCTGTTACTCCCTTTGCCGCTCCATATAGATCAGGCTTGTTTTCTAAATCTTTATTTAAATTTTGAGTTTCTCTATCTAAAGCTGCCTCACTCGCTGCATCTTTAAGAGCTTGTTTATCTTCCGGTATAGCAGTACTCTTATCAATCCTTCTAGAAACAGCTTTAGTCATTTCAGGATTTGCTTTGCCTTCATAAATACCCTCTACTAACCCCTTAGTCATTAGCTCTCTATCAGGTAAATCAGTCTTACTTTCTGCAATACCTTTTTCCGCTGATGCCATAATAAGTGCTTTATCAGGTAAGGATAAAGAGGTGTCACTATGAGTAGCTATAGTCTCACCTATCCCTTTAACAATCTCTGCTTTGTCTTTAGCTTCAAGCGAGCTTCCTGCAACTGTGTTAGTAATTCCTTCAATTATTTCACTTTTTACCTCTACTTTAGCCGGACTATCTAAAACATTAGACGTAATGGCTTGTATGTTTGTTGTTTTTAATTCAGTATTACTTAGAGGATTAAACAAAATATCATTTACTTTTTTTATTGTATCTTTTTTAGTTTGTTCTGCTGTAATCTTATCTAAATTCTGCTGCATCAATTGTTGTTGTTCTGAACTGAGAACTTGGTCTTCTACACCTTTCTTTAATACAGAACCTAATAATTTTTGTTTTTCTGCATTGCTTAATTCAGAGGCATTAACCTTATCATCTACTGCTATAAGCATTGTCCCTTTATCTTCAGTAGAAAGGTTACTTTTTATTACAGTATCCGTAATACCGTCAATTGCCGCAGCTCTACTTGTATCATCTTTAAGACTTAAACCGACATCTACTGCCTTTTCTAACATCTGCTGTTTTTGCTTCGGTTCAAGATTCTCTGAATTTAAAGCTATAGCTACTGTAACTTCAAACATTTTTGATTTTTCTAGGTCTGGAGTATTCTGATCATTTTTTATGGTTTCTAATACCGCATTTACTCCAGCTACTTTTGTGTCCGGTGTGAGGTCATTATTATTGATTGTATTTTCAGCTAAAGCAATGATATTAACCTGCTTTATATCACTTTTCTCATTATTAAGAATTGCCATGGCTGCTTCGTTAATTAAATCAATTTGTTTATTACCGTCTTTTTCTTTTGTTAAACCTGCATTTACATAATTTAATAAATCTTGCATGCTGCCTGATAAAGCTGTAGCTGCATTAAGGAGGTTTGGATTCATTTGTTGCGGCTGTGGCATTTGTGAAGTATCAGGTTGCGTTGGCTGGTTGGCAGGAGTAATTGGCGGTACTTGTGTAGTAGTAGGCGTTTCAATAGATGATTTTAATTCTTGATTCGGAGTTATTATTGGTTGTGGTATTTCCTGAGATCGACCTTGTACCTTTGTTAAATCTTCAGCTATAGTTTGTGATAAATCAACGCTCTGCCCTTGGTTTAGTTTTACCTCTTGCATCATTTCTTGATATTTACCGTGTGTTACCGCAAGTGTATAAATTTCTCCGCCATGCTCAATATAAGCTACCGCATCCGGTCCGTCTCCGGCAAATTTTAAAGGTTTCGGCGAGCTTATTTCTTTAAGTTGAGGTTTACCGTTTGGTCCCTCTTCATAGTGAGCGGTAAAATATACGGCTTTATCTTTAGATGGTTTTGTGCCATCGGCTTTTAATGCTACCATTGATAGATGCATTGACCCATCGGCTTTATCAAGTTTTATAGGAAAATCTATTTCTCTATATGAATTGATTTGAACCTGAGTACCGTCTTGTTTAGCTACAGTAAAAGGCTTAGTTTTAACAGTTGTTTCATTTAAGGTACAGAGTTCATCGCCTGCATCATTTCTAACTACCGTGGCTCTAAGATCTCTTGCACTTATTTGGTTTTCCCACTGTACCGGCTTAAATCCACCCTGATATCCATTAGCGGCACTATATGTTGAGAGAACATTTTTATAGCCGGTTATTTCTATTGATTCTAATTTCTTTTTAAGTTCAGGATTTTCTAAAGCCTTATCAATAAATTCTCTATTAGCCAGATTACCGAAAAAAGCACTTAATGTTTTATCTTTTTCTTTTTCCTCTTCTATTTCTTTTCTTTTTTGTTCAGCTAAATCACGGTCTGCAAGAGCTGCTAGGTCTTTTAATATTTGTTCTGCTATCTCATCTTTTTGTGGTTGTATAATTGTTTCTCTTACAGCCTTGGTTATTGGGTCTGATGTCTGACCATCAGGGGAAATACTGCCCGATAAGCTACTGATTGAAGGAGTAGATTGAGTAGAAGATGCAGGAGTAAAGCTAAAACCATCATCAGCTGTATCTAGTGTAGGTTGAGCAGGAGCAGCTTGTTCTTGTTTTTTTTCATCTATATCGGACTCATATCCTTCATCATTTTCATATCCAGTATTATCTTTACTCATAAAACCTCTAATTTAACCAAAAATTAATTAGCACAAATTTTCTGCTGTCACCCCATGGCTTGACCACGGGGTCCAGCTTAAAATACTAGAATTAATTAGTATTTTAAACTGTTGTCCGGATCACGTGGTCAAGCCACGGGATGACACATTAATTCACAGCTTGTGTTATACTGTCAAAGATAGTATATAGAGATTTTAGTAATATCAAGAAAAAACTGATATTATTATTGAGAAAATTTAATAGAATTTTTATATTCTTTATTGAGTTCTTTAGTTGTCCAAAGCCAAGTTAAGCAAGTAATTATAAATATAATCATTAAACAGATGGAAATAGATTGATAACTAGCGGAAGGTAATATTATAAATACCAATGATTGTAAAAATGCACTGCCTGATTTACCGAGCTTTGTACCTATTATGTCGGCAGCAGCTTTTCCTTTTATTTTTATTTCCGGATCTAAAGGAACATAGGCCATTTCTTTTGTTGAATCAAATAAGGTATATTTGCTTGATTTACTAAGCACATTTTGAATAGCACCTATTGTTATAGCAATTAAAGTAGGATCGGTTAGAATAAAATTTGCTATTATTAAGCCGGCAAATCCTTCAAAGTTATTAACAGCAAAAAATAATATACCGGTAATAAAAACTATTAAAGGTGTGATAACAGCCGCCGTAAACCAGCCAAGTCTTCTAACTATATTTGAACCAAGTACGACAAATAAAATAGTAAATACTCCGGTGTAGCTCAAATAACTTCCTATAAAAGCTGCATATTCGGTTGGAGTTTTATAAATTTTAGTAGCTGCTGCTTTCCAAGGACCTTCTACTAAATTAATGGCAATGCCATAGCAGATAAGTAAAGTTGCAATTAATCTAATATGCCTTGACGATAGAATCATCTGAAAACTTTCGGCAATAGTCATAGATTTTTTCGTTGCTTTAAATTTGAGTAACGCCATATGCTCTTTATCTAGTACTTTATGATTAAGCAGCCAAAAAGTTTTAATAGCTATTATGCCTAAAATTAGTACTATAGTTAGAATAATTTGTATAGAAAGTGTATGAAAAGACGATTGCAATGCAAATTTATTAGTTACGTAATCATTAATATTACTTAGATTTTCTAAAAACTGCCCTGCTAAATAAATACCTGTTTGACTAAGTAGACCGAATAACGGATAAAATCTTTTAGATTCTTCCACTGTAGTAATGTTATTAACAAACTGCCAAAAAAGTAATGCAAAAACTACGTTTGGCCATAATTCAGCAATTATATAAAATAGTGAAAAACTCCATTTTGATAAAAGCAATATAAACCATTTTAAATTAGGTAAATTTGCCGTTAAATTTTGAACGGTTACAGGGCTTAAATGCAGTATTTCATGATTTGGAAAAATAACATAAGCAAATAGTGCAAAGAATGCCAAAAAAATTGATATGATAAGATAAAATATATTTTCTGCTTTCATCTTATTAACAAGTTTTACATAGATAGCAATCATTAAGAAGGCTGACGGCATCACTCCCCAAAACTTCAAAAATGAGATAGTCTCGGCACCTATCATAGTAGTAACAATACTATCTTTTAAAGCTCTGATTAGATTTTGGATAAATAAAATACAGAACATTAATAAGTTGATGAATAAAAATTTAGAAACTTCGTGACGTTTTATAGGCCAGATATAATCGGTAAGTTTGGAAAAACGGCTATTGATTTTAGAGGGAGGACTTTCTATATTACTGGAGTTAATCGTCATTATTTGGTCTAACCTATATCTTGCTATTGGCTAGAAATATTAAAGATTTTCTAAACTTAAGTCAAGGATATACTCGTTTAATTTGAGGTATTAACTAAAAAGAGTTAATATCGTCATTGCGAGCGAACTTTAGTTCATGTGGCAATCCAGGAAAATTAATAAAAAATGCTAATTTTAGCATTTTTTTACTGGATTGCTTCGTCGATTACATCGTAATTCTTCTCGCAAGGCATTGTTGCGTGGACTGGTAAAATCCACTGTGTCACCCCGTGGCTTGACCACGTGGTCCGTAAAAATAATAAACAAATACTAATAATTTTAGTATTTTAACTGGATCACGTGGTCAAGCCACGGTATGACAGAGGTGAAATTGATCCACGCAACAATATCTTCTCGCAATGACGAAAAAATTTTAAGTTATCAACCCTTTATTTTATGGAAGTATATTAATGAATAGTTATTGGTTAAATATTTATAAACCAAGAGGTATAAGTTCTGCTAAACTGGTTAGCATGGTAAAAAAAATACTTGGTAAAGAAGTTAAGGTAGGACATGCCGGTACTTTAGATGTTGAAGCGGAAGGGATACTACCCCTTGCCGTAGCTGAAGCTACAAAGCTAATACAGCTGCTAATTGATGCTAGAAAAACCTATATTTTTACCGTAAAATTCAGAACGAAAACCGATAGCGGCGATTATGCCGGCACCATAATAGCAACGAAAGATTATATCCCTTCTCAAGAAGAGGCTTATGCCGTATGTTCTAAATTTATCGGTAACGTAACACAAATACCGTCGGCTTTTTCTGCTCTTAAAGTTAACGGTGTAAGAGCTTATAAATTGGCTAGAGAGGGGAAAGAAGTAGAATTAAAGCCAAGAAATATAACTATTTATAATCTAAAATGTTTAAATTTTGATGAGAAAAATGCTACCGCTACATACTATACGGAATGCTCAAAAGGTACTTATATAAGGACTTTAGCAGAAGATTTGGCATTGTCCTTGCAAAGTTTAGGATTTGTGATAGAATTACGCCGTACTCAGGTTGGAATATTTAAAGAAAAAAATGCTATCCAAATTAAATCACCTGACGAAATTACCAAAAATTTCCTAGAGGAAAAAAGCATAAAGATAGAAGCAATACTGGACGACATCCTGGTTCTTGATGCAACTGACAGCCAAGCACAGCAAATTAAATACGGACAGAAATGTTTATTTAATTATGAAAAAGAAATTAGTCTTTTATGGGTTCGCTATAAAGGCACTCTGCTTGCAATAGGTAGCTTAAACAAGAGTTGCTTTAATTCTTTACGAGTATTTAATTTAACATAAGACTTCTTTTAAAACTGGGAGTCTATATATTTAAGGAGAAATTATCGATGTCGATTACACAAGAACGTAAACAAAAATTAATTAAAGAATATGCTATAACGGAAAATGATACCGGTTCAAGTGCGGTGCAATGTGCTATCTTAACTGAAAGAATCAACAATTTAACCGAGCATTTTAAATCTAACCATAAAGATCATACTTCAAGACGTGGATTATTAATTTTAGTCGGACGCCGTCGTAGATTACTTAACTATATTAAAAAGAATAATGTTAGCGAATATTTAGATTTAATAAGTAAGCTAGGAATTAGAAAGATTAAGTAGTACAAATGTCATACTACGACTGTCATTCCGTGGCTTGAACACGGGATCTTGTGCCACAGATTGCGTCCTGAGATCCTGTGGTCAAGCCACGGGATGACACTTTGAATACAATATAAATTATGAAATGAGATAAATAGATGTTTAACGAAATAACTAAGAGTGTTACATGGAACGGGAAAGTTCTTGAGCTTAGTACAGGTAAGATAGCAAGGCAAGCTGACGGAGCAGTTACGGTAAAAATGGGTAATTCCGTTTTATTATGTACAGCAGTAGTAGCTAAAAAAGCAAAAGAAGGTATCGGCTTTTTTCCTTTAACGATTAATTATAGAGAAATGGCATATGCTGCCGGTAAAATCCCCGCAGGATTTTTTAAACGTGAGGGAAAAGCATCAGATAGAGAAGTTTTAGTATCTCGTTTAATAGATAGACCGATTAGACCGTTATTTCATCCGGCTTTTGTGAATGAAACGCATGTAACTTGCAGTGTTCTTTCATATGATCCTGAAACTCCGGTAGATATACTTTCAATTATTGGTGCATCGGCTGCCCTTAGCCTATCCCCTGCTCCTTATCTAGAAATAGTTGCTGCAAGTAAAGTCGGTTTAATCAATGGTGAATTTGTTTTAAATCCGACACTTGAATTATTAAAAACAAGTCAGCTTGATTTAGTAGTTGCAGGAACATCAGATTCAGTAATGATGGTTGAATCGGAAGCTCATTTACTCGCTGAAGAACAAATGTTAGAAGCCGTAAAATTTGGATTTGAAAGCTTCCAGCCGGTAATAAAGATAATTAAAGAACTAGCAGAAGAAGCTAAAAAACCAAAGCTTGAAATGCAAGATTTATATCCTGCCTCATTAAAGAAAGAAATTGAGAAGTTATTTGTAAAAGAAATTGAACAAGCTTTTGCGATTAAATCTAAACAGGAACGTAGTACTAATTTAGATTTAATACCTGAAAAAGTTCTTACACATTTTGTAAGCGACATAGAAAATAAAAAATATAGTAATTATCAAATCGAATCGGCTTTAAAATCTATTGAATCAGATATATTACGTAACGAGATTTTAGAAAAAAATAGACGTATAGATGGAAGAAGTACCACGGATATAAGACAAATTGCTTGTGAAATAGGTTTATTACCTTCTGCACACGGTTCAGCTTTATTTACTAGAGGTGAGACGCAAAGTTTAGTTAGCACTACATTCGGTACTAGTTTAGATGAGCAGATAGTTGACAGTTTAGAGGGTGAGTATAAAGAGCGTTTTATGCTTAATTATATCTTTCCGCCCTACTCTGTAAATGAAGCAATGCCGATGAGAGCACCTAGTCGTCGTGAAGTCGGACACGGTAAACTCGCATGGCGTGCTATTAATCCAATATTACCTAATAAAATACAATTTCCTTATTCTATTAGAGTAGTTGCTGAAACTACGGAGTCTAACGGTTCTTCTTCAATGGCAACTGTTTGCGGTAGTTCTCTTGCTTTAATGTATGCCGGCGTACCGATAAAAGCACCGGTTGCGGGTATTGCTATGGGGCTTGTTAAGGAAAGCAAAAAATTTGCGGTATTATCCGACATTCTTGGAGATGAAGATTATTTCGGTGATATGGACTTTAAGGTTGCAGGAACTAGTGAAGGTATTACTGCATTACAAATGGATATCAAAATATCCGGAGTAGATTTTAAAATAATGAAAGTAGCTTTAGAGCAAGCACGACTCGGTCGTTTGCATATACTTGAGCAAATGAATAAAGTTATTAGTAAACCAAATAGCGAACTAAGTGAAAATGCTCCTTCTACTACTACTATAAAAATAGATAAGGATAAAATTAGAGATATTATAGGACCGGGCGGTAAAGTAATAAAGGAAATTTGTGAAACTAGCGGTGCTAAAATAGATATAAGCGATGACGGCAGCGTTTCTGTTTATGCTTCAGATAGAGATAAGCTAAAAGTCGCTTTAGATAAAATTAAAGCTATTGCCGTTGAACCTGAAATCGGTGAAATATTTAACGGTACAGTAATGAAAGTCCTAGATTCCGGTGCTTTTATTAATTATTTAGGTAATAAAGACGGCTTTGTTCATATTAGTGAAATTTCAGAAGAAAGAATAGAAACGGTTAGCAGTGTTTTAAAACAAGGCGATATAGTAAAAGTTAAGCTGATAGGCTTTGATAATAAAGGCAAAGCAAAACTAACTATTAAAAATGCCGATAAGGATAAATCTTCAAATAATCCAAAGCCAAAAAATAATGTTAATAATGCTAAGGAAAATTCAGAACCTGAGCGACGTGATTCTAGTAAAAAACGGGCTTGGAATGAAGATAATAATGCTGAAACTGCTGAAGTAATTACAGAACGTAAGTATTTTAATTGATGTTGTCATAGTATATCCGGTGTCATACCGCGACTTGATCGCGGTATCTAATAATATTTAAATGGATACCGCGATCAAGTCGCGGTATGACAGTAAATAAATGAACCACACAAATAATTACCAAATCATCGCAAAGAGGGTTATTTCTAGTGAAGCAAGTGCTTTAGAAAAATTATCTGAAAATATCCCTGAAGACTTTAACAGAATTATAGAATTTTTACTATCTTTCAAAGGACGGATAATCCTAACCGGCATAGGCAAAAGCGGTTATATTGCAAGAAAAATAGCTGCTAGCTTTTCTTCAACCGGTATGCCTGCTTTTTATTTACATCCGGCAGAGGCAAGTCACGGCGATTTAGGTATGGTGACCAGAAATGATCTAGTAATTATGCTATCTAATTCCGGTGAAACTAAAGAGCTATTTAATATAATTGAATATTGTAAGAACTCTTCCATAAAAATTGCTGCAATGACAATGAATAAAAATTCCACTTTAGCTAAAAGAAGCGATTTTTTATTAATAGTACCTGAATATCCGGAAGCTTCTGTAATTGGAGCTCCTACTATATCATCTTTAATAATGTTATCACTAGGTGATGCTTTAATGACTGTTATACATGAAAAACGAGGCTTTACTAAAGATGATTTTAAAATTTATCATCCGGGAGGTACAATCGGTGCTAATTTAACAAAAATTAAAAACCTAATGCGTAGCGGTGATGAAATACCTTTAGTATATGAAGATACTTCCTTTGCCGAAACTATAATTATTATGAATAAAAAACGTTTAGGTTGTACACTTGTCACGGATAAAAACCAAAATTTGATAGGTATTATAACCGACGGGGATTTACGTCGTCATATTAACGATCAAATTCACTTAAAAACAGCATCAAGCATTATGACCAAAAACCCTATTCATATCTCATCGGAAATATTTGCAAAAGAGGCTTTAAATTTAATGAAAGCCAAGAATATCACTAATATACCGATTGTTGATGATAATATTATCATAGGCATTATTCATATTCATGATTTACTACGCATGGGAGTTAGCTGAAATCTATGCCCTCTTCTTATAAACGGCGAAAAAAAATTTGGAAATCTGTATATCTTTTAATAATAGTTGGAATTTTGTATATAGGATATATATTAATTAAAAGCGGTTATATTAATGAAGGAAATGATATTAACGTTACAAAAAAAAGTTTAAAAGATACTAAAAATTTTGATTTAAAATATAATATTATATTGAAAGATTCAATTTTTGAAGGAGTAAATAAAAATTTAAATGCGTATAAAATTAAAACTGAGCGAGCTATAAAAGAGTCGGATAACAAATATAAACTAGATATAATAAATGCTATTTATAACGTAAATCAAGACCAAACTCTTATTATCAATGCGAAAGAAGGCTTTTTAGATGAAGAATCAAACATATTAGATTTAAAAAACGATGTAAAACTTTTTTTTGATGAGATCATATTTAACACTAACGATGCAAGGATTGATTTAGTAAATAAGAATATAACCGGCAACTCCTCTGCTAAATTACTTTATAAAAACTCTTCAGTTACTTCAGATAGTTTTAATACGAAAGATGAAAATAATATTATAATTTTTAAAGGCAATGTCTCTACAATCATCGATTTATCGGATTATTAAACTTGTAGTATTTCTTACTGTTAGTATATCTATGTATGCTAATGATAAAAATATTTCAAATTTACATATAACATCTGATACTTTAATTATTGATAGAATTAAACAAAAAGCAGAATATCTTGGAAATGTTGTTGTTTACTTCGATAATGCGATACTTAGAACAAAAGAATTATATATTTTTTATAAAACAATAGATGATAAACAAACTATTGATTATATAGTTATTCCGATCAAATTGACTGTAGAAAGAAAAATAAATAATGAATTATTACTTGCAGATAGTGCTAAATATTTTTTTGATGACAAACAACTTATTTTACTTGGTAATGTAATATTACAGCGTGATGATAATGTCTTAAAAACTAATAAACTAATCTATTATGTAGATCTTGTTAAGAAATAGCTTTATGGATTAAAAAATCATCTTTATGTCATTCCTGCGAAAGCAGGAATCCAAATAATAATAAAATAAATTATAAAAGCTTCTATAACCTTTAAAATTTTTTCTAGATTCCTGCTTTCGCAGGAATGCCATAAAGAGCAACAAACAAAAAATAAAAAAGATGGACAGCTTACAAGTTAAAAATATATCAAAATCCTACAAAAAAAGGAATATATTAACTGATATATCTCTGAATATAAAACAAGGAGAGATAGTTGGTTTATTCGGTCCGAACGGAGCCGGTAAAACAACTTGTTTTAACATTATTATCGGTTTAATGAAACCGGACTCAGGGCAATTACTTTTAAACGATATAAATATTACCAACCTACCTATTTATTTACGAGCAAGGCTTGGAATCGGCTATCTTCTTCAAGAACCTTCAATTTTTCGGGGATTATCGGTTGAGGATAATATTAAGGCTGTAGTTGAGATATCTGAAAATGATAAGGAAGTAATTGAACAAAAAACCCATAATTTGCTAGAGAAATTTTCGATAGTTCATTTAAAAGATTTATCCGCTGCTAGCTTATCAGGCGGTGAAAGGCGTAGGCTTGAGATTGCACGTTCACTTGCAATAGAGCCTAAATTTATCATGCTTGATGAACCGCTTGTCGGTATTGACCCGCTTGCTATTTCCGATATCAAAAATCTAATTACTTATTTACGTGAGTTTAATATAGGCATATTAATTACCGACCATAACGTACGTGATACTCTAGGTATAGTCGACCGTGCTTATGTTATTTTTGAAGGTAAAGTATTATTAGAAGGAAGTGCTAAGGAAATAGCAAACAGCAAGAAAGTTAAGAAAGTGTATTTAGGTGAAAGCTTTAGTTTTTAGACTATGTATCATCCCGTGCTAGGTTGTCACCCCGTGGCTTGGCCACGGGGTCCATAAAAACAGCTTATGATATTAATATTTTTAACTGGATCCCGCGATTAAGTCGCGGGATGACAAAGCAACGTACTAGATTCCTGCTTTTAGCTAGGAATGACATAAAGGGTTTTTTATGCAAATTAACAAAGAAATTTTTAGAGCTTATGATATAAGAGGCAATAGCCTTAAGGATTTAACAGAAGAAGTAGCTTATAAAATCGGCTTTTGTTTTGCTGAGATGAGTATAACAAAGGATAACAACAAAATCTGTGTTGGTTTAGACAGTCGGCTCAGCTCCCCTACCCTTTGTAAAGCCTTAGAATTAGGATTAACTGAGGCAGGGGCTGAAATCATAAATATTGGCGTAGTTCCGACTCCCGTACTATATTTTGTCGATAAACAATTTATGCCTGCCGGTAGTATTATGGTTACGGGATCGCATAACCCTCGTGACGATAACGGCTTTAAAATACTACAAAACGGTAAATCTTTTTTCGGTGATCAGATACAGGATTTACTAATGAGGGTTTTGGATAATCATGTCATTCCTGCACCCCCTTGTGTCATTCCCGCAAAAGCAGGAATCCAGATTAATACAAGTGGATACATGGATTCCCGCTTTTGCGGGAATGACACAAGGGGGTGCAGGAATGACATAGAGTACAGCAATACAATCCAATCTAAATATCTAAAAAATATTTTAGACGGAATAAGCATTAATCCAAAATTAAAAGTCACTTGGGACTCCGGTAACGGAGCAACGGGTAATATTATTGAAGAGCTAAAAGGCAGTTTAACTAATGAAAATATAATCATAAATAGTAAGATTGACGGGAATTTTCCAAGCCATCACCCTGACCCTACCAACCCTGCTAATTTACAAGAGCTAATTAAATTAGTTAAAGAACAAAATTGTGACCTTGGTATAGCTTTTGACGGTGACGGTGATAGAATCGGTATTGTAAGCGGAAGCGGTAAGATATTATTCGGTGATCAAATTTTATGTATATTTGCTGAGGATATTTTAAAAGAAAATCCAAACGCAACCATAATAGTCGATGTAAAAGCCAGTCAGTTAATAGTTGATAGAATTAGGTCATTTGGCGGGAATCCTATAATATGGCGAACCGGTCATCCTTTTATTAAAAGCAAAATGCTTGAGACAAAAGCTTTACTTGCCGGTGAAATGAGTGGGCATATATTCTTTGCCGATAAATATTTTGGCTTTGATGATGCAATTTATGCAGCCCTTAGATTTTTAGATTTACTTAGCAAATCGGATAAAACGCTAGATGAGATAATAGAAGATTTACCGAAAAGCTATAGTACACCGGAAATTAAAATTTCCGTCCCTTCACAACTAAAGCTAAAAATTATAGAAGAAATAAAGCAAAAATTACTTGATGACAAAATAGAATTTAATGATATTGACGGTGTGCGGGTAAATACTGAGCATGGCTGGTGGTTATTACGTAGCTCTAATACCGAATCTATTATAGTTGCAAGAGCTGAATCAGCAAGTAAAGAAGGTTTAGAGGAAATAATAACTATAATTAACAAATATCTTGAGAAATACGGGTTATTAATTAAGCATTGCTAACTAAAGAGAGATGTGTCATACCGTGGCTTGTCCACGGTATCCAGAAAAATAACTAAAAATATCAATATTATTTTATATATTTTTCTCACATTAATTAATATAAGGAAAAATAATATGTCAAAAATCTCATATCAAATAGACTACGTCAATATATCAGCTGATACTGATAATAAATTAGTTACAGTAATGCCAACAGGTGCAGGTGCAAATACATTGAATATTAACATTAACAACAAGGCACCATTAGTAATAAACTGTAACGACCTTGAGCCTACTGATAATCCTCTCGTTTTTCAACTTAACAGTGACGTAGCAGCATCTAATGGCTTACGTAGCTTAATTGTTGACTATACTGATATAAAAAACATTTTTGAGGGTTTAACTATTAGTTATGATGAAAAACTTGGTACAAGAACATTTAGTGAGCCGGCAGATAGTATCAATAATACTCCGACTTTAGGAAATACTCCTATTGATGAAACTGAAAACGTTTAATTGTACGATGTCATTTCTACGAGGTGTTGTTACATTATGTCATTCCCGCGTAGGCGGGAATCCAGTAAAACTGACAAAAAACTTGTTTTTTTAGGTTTATTTTGTCAATATTAAGACTATTTTTTTGGATTTCTGCGATCAACGGAATGACATCGGAATTTAAACAAGTGACAAAGAAAGAAATAATTATATTATGCGGGCCGACTGCTAGCGGAAAGTCTTATTTAGGGCATGAATTTGCCAAAGCTTATAATGGAGGAGAGATAGTAAACATTGATTCAATGCAGGTTTATAAAGAAATCCCTATTATTACCGCCTCCCCTCCGAAAAGCTATACAGCTGAAGTTACTTACCATTTATATAATTTTCTATCAATTAAGGAAGATTCCTCAGTAATAAAATATTTAAAACTTGCGACAGAAAAAATAAAAGAAATAACTGCTAGGGGCAAGCTACCTATATTAATAGGAGGAACGGGATTATATATCAATTCTCTAGTTTTGGGCTATAATAACATCCCTGATATATCTGATGATTTACGAGAACAAGTAAGAAACTTACATGCTAAAATAGGTAATATAGAATTATGGAATAAATTAGAGGAGCTTGACCCGCTTGCTGCTTCTAAAATAAACCAAAATGATACTCAGCGTTTAATTAGAGCTTATGAAGTATTCTTGCAAACCGGTAAATCTATTTTTTCCTTTCAAACTTTACCAAAAGAACAAATCTTATCTGATTTTAATTTCAAAATTATCTTCTTAAATCCTGAACGAAAATTTTTATATAAAACATGCAATGAGCGTTTACAAAAAATATTTAAAGAAGGAGCAATTGACGAAATCGCTTCTATAAAAAAACAATTTGCTCCTAAGGATTATATGAATTTAAAAGCTGTAGGGATAAAAGAAATTTTAGCTTATTTAGCCGGTAACCTCACTTTAGAGGAAGCTTTAAGTGCAGCTCAAATACGAACCCGCCATTATGCTAAAAGACAAGTTACTTGGTTTAAAAATCAGATAGAAGAAAAAATCACCTTAGAATATTCTAACCAAGAAGAGTTTGCACAAATATTAAATATTACTATAACTGGAGCAAAATAAAAATGATACGCTGTCATCCCGTGATTTATTCTATAGTACTGGACATTTTTCGTTCCATATCATTCCCGCGTATGCGGGAATCCAGTAAAGTAAAGCTTTTTTTAAAAGCTTTACTTTAAAAAAACTATGTAATAAAAAATCTTTAAAAGCCCTGGATTCCGTGGTCGTAGCCACGGAATGACAAATTAATAATATCTCTTTTTTGCTATATATAGTTTATCTATTTATTTCTTCTTTCTTTTTATTATTAGAAATAGGAGTAATGGAAAGTGTATTTGTTTTAGATCCTACAATATTAATCTTACTATTTAAATTTGAGACGATGTTTTGTGCTTCTTTTAATACATCAGCCGGAACTTTATTTTCTAATTCTACAGGTACCTTATCAGATTTAAAATAACCAACTCCCGCTTTAACGACATTTGGTATTTGTTTTATAATATTCAGCGTTTGACCTTCTTTCCAAACTAAACTACCTATACTAGTAGCGACATTAATATATTTTTTATTTTCAATATTTTCTAAGATTTGAACCAGCTTATCCGGTTGATTGAGCATAGGTGTTAGTATATTATGGAAGTGTTGAGAGATAAGGAATTAAGCAGAGAATTACAGGAAGGATATTTTTTTTGGAAAAATTTGTGTTTAAATTTAAGATAAATTTTGGTCAGTATATACAAAATTAGTAGAAATTTTGTTACTATCTATGCGTTATCTATGATAATATTAGCTATCCGTTAAAACGGTTAATCGTTTCAAATTAAAACATATAGCCTTCATAAATTCAGAGAATTGAATTTTGACAATACCAATATATCTGACACGTTTATTATCTTGTGAAAATACTCTTTCAAAAGGTGCTCTAATTTTTGTATAATATTTATCAAGGTCAAAATTCTTATCTTGCATGTTATTTTTCTTTACAGCACAAAGATGCACTCCTTTCCTAGTGGCTGTATCTTTGACAGGCTTTGTACAATATGCTTTATCTACATATGTAGCACCGGAGTGTGGCATAACATGTTTAAAACCTTTGCTATCAGTAACATTTGCAGTGGTAACTGCAACCTTATTAATCATCCCTGATTGAATATCAACGC
>NZ_JWSW01000024.1:0-19308 GCF_000828125.2 Rickettsia asembonensis
TTGCTTCCTCAACTCATCACGTTCTTCCCAAAGACTAGCTTTTGAGATTAAATGAGAGGCATCCACAAAAGTAAATACCTCACTCTTATAACCTTGCTTTCTTAGTTGATCTCTAAAGTTTGTAAATATTTTTGATAGTAAATTAGTACCTATCTTCTTGCGTATTTTACTAAACACACTATAATCTGGTGTCGTCTCTGTAAGAGCAAAATCACAAAACCATTTGCCAGCAGTATTATCAGCTAAATAACGCTCTAATTCTCGATCAGATAAGTCTTCCATAAACTGTAAAAGCAAACATTTAAATAACCGTAATGTTCCATAGCCTTTATAATTAGCTTCAGTTTCTAGCACTAATAACTCTCTTTCAACTGCTTTAAAATTAAATAAACTTTTAAATCTACGATATTGATGATCTGTGCTAACTAATTCATCTAAACTGACCATTGTTATTTGATGCTCTGACATTTCTTTACTTTCTTATTTTTTTTATTACATTATAACCTCTTACTACTCATATTTCAACACTCACATATTGTAAAAATCGCGAGCATCACGTTGTATAATATCTAAACCATATCCGTAAGAAGCATAAAAAATTCCTTCTGGCTTTAATGCAGCGTGAATTTTTTTATAAACATTGGTTGTTTCATTATAAGGTACATGAAGGAGAGTTGCTTGAGCCCAAACATCATCAAACGACTTCTTAAAATCGATATCTTGAAAAGTTGAGTGTAATACATTTATTCCGGTTTCTTTTGTAGCTAATTTAACCATTTCGGTTGAACCGTCAAAAGCAGTAACTTGATATCTTTGACTTAAAAAATATTTTGTATCACGACCAACTCCACAACCTGCATCTAAAATGTGAGCCTGTTTTGGTAAATAACTTATGAATTCTTTATAATTATTGGATAAATCCGCATTAATAGTTCTATCATAAAATAATTGTGCATTATTATCGTAATATTGTATATTTTTCATAATTTTATATATTTATTCCCAACTATTAGTATAATTATACTTACTAGGTAATAAAACACAAGTGGAAAAGATGAATATTTTACATTGACTATTAGGCTTAAAAATGGTCTACTTATTAAGAAGTTCTTGCGGGGAATACCGGAGTCATCATTGCGTACAAGCATAGGCGTGGTTCTTATGTCATTCCCGCTTTCGCGGGAAGGTATTGTTGCGTGGATCAGTTTTACCTCTGTTCATCCCGTGGCTTGACCACGGGATCCAGTTAAAAATACTAAAATTATTAGTATTTTTTATTGTTTTTATGGACCTAGTTAGCAAGCCACGGGATGACACAGTGGGTTTTACCGGTCTACGCAATAATGCCTTGCGGGAATGACATAGGTATACACACAACAATACCACTTATTAAGAATAAGGCTTAAGGTTTATATGATAAAAAAAATAATATTTGGAATAGCTATTTTACTGAGTCTAAGCTGCTTTGCCAATAGTACAACTTCTGACGGCTCAAAAAAAGATGCAGCAAAAACCAACGACGCTACAACACAAAAAATTATAGATGATTTTTCTGCTTACGCCGGTACTATAAAACCGGAAGTACGCAAGGAAATACAAGAATATAGAGTAGAAATAGTCGATATTAATAAGAAGAAACGTGAACTATATAACAGCCTTTCCAAAGAGGCTCAAAATTTTTTAGCAGAGCAGCAAAAATATAAACAAAAACTATCCATCTCTAAACTACCTACGGAAGACAACTCTCCAAATAATACTGCTAATTCTAAAGATAATAAGGATACAGATACAAAATAAAATCTGTTATTTTTGTGAACTTGTAGATGTATGGTATGGGTAGATAAAACCTGTTCCTATGTCATTCCTGCAAAAGCGGAAATCCAGTACTTTAAAGCTTTTTTAAAGTTTTACCTTGAAAAAAATGATATAATAAAAAATCTTTAAAATTAAGATTTTTTAGCCTGGATTCCCGCTTTTAGCTAGGATGACATCGAGAGTTTTTTAAAAACTGTCCGGTACTATGTCAAACCATGGGGTGGCGGTGGTGAAGCCTAGATTCCTGCTTTCGTAGGAATGACATAAGAGTGAGTCATACAACAACTCCGCTTTTAGCTAGGTATTTCATAAATCTGCTCTACTACACCATCAAGACCCATTAAAAAAGTATAAACTTTTAATTGGGGGAATTTTTCTTTTATTATATCACGGGCCTTGTTTAAAATTTCTGCATGTGCTGCCGTTTCTTTTTCCTTGGTATTTAGCTGTTCCTGACCTATAAGTATTTTATAAGCTCCACATTCTCTATGATCAAGAAAAACAATTTGTTTGATGTTATGTAATTCTTGTAAAATCTCGATAGTATCTTCTATTGTTTTTCCCCAATAAGTATATTTGTCGTTAACAAGGGCAAGCGATGCACCGGGCAGTGATACTTTATCAAAATTATCTTCTAACCTTAATTGCTTCATTAATTTATCTGTTTCATCTATTAATCTAAAATCTACACAACTAATTAAAAGAGTAGAAGCTTCATTTAATGTTTTTAAATGTTCATTACTTACTTCTACCTTTACAACTTTCTTATTGGCAATTATATCATTGTTAGCAGCGTAAAGATTTAAACTAGACACCATAATAAACCCTAAAATTATATATTTTACATATATCAATATCATAAAATTCTCCTATTTAAAAATATTTCTTACATGCTTTAAAATAAGAATAACCTGTAATGATTGTTAAAAAAGCGGCAATCCATAAAATTATTTCCCCTACTATATCTAAATAAATAATTCCTGAACCTTTGGAGCCTAGTATCAATATCGATAAAGCAAACATTTGTAAAAACGTTTTTACCTTAGCGAGTCTCGATACAGGCACACTAACCTTTACTAAAGCTAAAAATTCCCGAAGGCCGTTAACTAAAAATTCTCGTGCTAAAATTAATAGACAAGGTATCTCATCTACATTATCTTTTTTTAGTAGCATTATAATAACGCAACCTACTAGTAGCTTATCTGCTATAGGATCAAACATCTTGCCAAAGCTCGTAACTAAATTATATTTTCTTGCAATATAACCATCAAAAAAATCCGTAATACTAGCTAAAACAAATAATAATGCTCCAAGTTTACGTACAAGTGAATTATTTATATAAAATGCCAGTATAATAACCGGAATTACCATTATTCGAGCAATAGTTAGATAATTAGGTAAATTTTTATCTATTCTCATTAATTAAATTTATTAATATAATATTGTTGAATTATGGATAGAATATTATTCCAAGACCAATATATTAAAAGCCCAACAGGAAAACTACTAAACATAAATAAAAAAATTAGCGGCATAAATTTCATTACTTGAGCTTGTATCGGATCTGCAGGTTCAGGACTCATTTTTTGCTGTAAGAACATAGTAATAGCCATTAAAATAGGCCATGCTCCAATCATTAAAAATGATGGTGGCGAGAACGGTAACAAGCCGAATAAATTAAAAATAGTAGTAGGGTCAGGGGCAGATAAGTCTTTAATCCATCCGTAAAACGGTGCTTGCCGCATTTCAATAGTTACATATAATACTTTATAGATAGAGAAAAATACCGGAATTTGAACAAGTATAGGCAAACAACCCGCTACCGGATTTACTTTTTCTTTTTTATATAAAGCCATTATTTCTTGATTTAAACGTGCCTTATCATCACTGTATAAATTTTTTATCCTATCGATTTCCGGCTGTAAATTTTTCATTTTTTTCATCGAACGATAAGACTTATTGGCTAACGTAAACATCAATAGCTTAATTATAACCGTAACAATTAATATACTAACACCGAAATTACCGACATAGCCATAGAAAAAATTCATGGCGTAGAAAACCGGTTTGGTAATTATATAAAACCAGCCGAAATCAATAGCTCTATCAAATAATTTAATATCATATTGCTTTTCATATTTATCAAGCAAATCTACTTTTTTTGCTCCTGCAAAAATTCTGCTTTTAATGGAGAAATTTTCGCCGGGCTTTATTATTTGTACCGGTGAAATAAAATCTACCTGATATCTTTCAGTCCCTTGCTTAAGAGCATAATTAAAATTCGAGCTGTAATTACTTGATTTATCCGGAATCAAGGAAGATAACCAATATTTATCGGTAATTCCTATCCAGTCAACCTTACTTGCTGCAAATTTTTCACTTTTCTTATCTTTAATATCATCATACGAATATTCTTTAAGATTCTCGTCTATACACCCGATAGGTCCTTGATGTAATATATTCACTGCTTTCTCTACGGCAATATATTTACGGTTTATTAAACCGTAAGATTGCACAGGAAGTTCTTTATCACTATTATTAACTATGGTTTGTTCTATAGTAAATAAATAGTTTTCATCGACAGTAATAGTAACTAAAAATTTAACTCCGTCTTCATTAACCCAAAATAAATTAACAGGTTTTTCAGGGCTTAATATTTCACTATCACTATTCCATATAGTATCGTTGTTAGGGAGTTTTACACTAGATAAATTACTAACTAAACCAATTTCAGCAAAATATGCATTTTCTGTATTAGCTGGTGAAAATAATCTCACTTCAGGACTATTGTTAGATAAATCTTGCTTATATTTCTTTAATATTAAATCGTCAAATCTAAGTCCTTTTAATGAAATAGAACCGGTGAGTGATTCAGATTCTATTTTAATACGCTGCACCCCGCTTTCTTCTTGAGCAACAATATTAGTTGCAGGTTCTACTAAAGCTTTTAACTGTTGTTTCTTTAAATTTTCTGCTTTCTGCACTGCTATTTGCTGTTGCTGTTTTTTTTGTTCAGGTTTTACAACAAAATATTGCCAACCGAAAATTATACTTAAAGACAGTATAATAGCGGCTATTAAATTAATTATATTATTATTCATTCCTAGGTCTTAAATTTTCATATTTTTAAAGCTTTAAGTTTTAAAGCATTTAGAGAAAATAATCAAGTAGTATATATACTTCTTTTCTTACAAAAGTAGTGAATATCCAAGATGAAGTGCGGCTTCCATCTTGGATACAAATTTAACTTCAGATATATTATACCACTCCTACATTCTGAAATATTTTTAATTTAAATTCAGGAAGTATAGAAATTAAATGTTCAGAAATATTATCTTGTATATTTTCATAACCTACTAAATTCACTTCTTTAACAAAGATATATATTTCTATAGGCAACCCATTAATCGTAGGTTCAAGCTGTCTTACTAGAAAAGTAAATCCTTCGGTATAAACTGCCGGATTATTTTTTAGATATTCCTGAATATATAATTTGAATAGTTTAATGTTGGTTAAATCTTTCTCTTCTTTATCAAGAGTTATTTTATCTATTACATCCTTTGATATATAAGGAGATTTTTTTAGTTCTTTTAAAATAGTAGCATCACAGAAGTTAATAGTTGCCATATTAATATTAAATACTCTCTTTACCCTTCTTGCTCCTGATTCACTAATTCCTCTATAATTAGTTACGTTAGAATTTAAAATACTGTAAGTAGGAACTGTAGAAATAGATTGGTCAAAATTCCTAATTGTTACTACGGAAATAGTAATTTTTTCAACTGTTCCTTCAATTTCGCCTATACGTACCCAGTCTCCAATATTAATAATTTCTTGAGTAGTTAGTTGCAAGCTTGCAAGTAATCCTAAAACGGTATCTTTGAAAACAAATGTTAAAAGAGCTGCGGCTGCACCTAAACTTGTTAAGAATGTACTAAGCGAAATATTTAATATATATGAAATAGTTACCATTGCTGCAATAACTATGACAATAATTTTTAATATTTGAAAATATAAGCTAAGCGGTGCATTTTTTGTAACAGCCTTGATCCTATTATTATATAAATCTGCAAAAGCATCTATAAGCGTTAATAATAACATCGTCACGGATATACTAGTATATAAGATTACTATAGTATCTTTGATTCCCAGTAATACATGTGCTTTAAAAGAAGTAGGATGAAAAACATTTCCCCAACCTATAAAGTAAAGTGCTAATAAAGTGTATAATAAATAACGAAATATAGGATATTTTTTTAGTATCCTTTCATAATCATCATAATGATGTCTAGTTAAATAATTTTTTACAGGAATAAAAATTAATCTTTTAATTAGAAATATCACCGGTATAATAGATACTAACATAACAAACAATAATACTAACTCAGTACTTGAGGTATGATATAGATCCATTAAATATTGCATATTTTACCTATCATTATTATTATAAATATAAATCTTTTTTATTATTACTAAGAATTTTATTTTTATCAATAATTTTAACTCAAAAGAACTTGGTATTGCTAACCAAATATAGATACTGTCATTATGAAGCCACAAAGTGGCTGTGGCAATCCATAAAAATAATAAAAAACCGGATTGCTTCGTCAATTACTTACGTAATTTTCTGTAACTCAGACGTTAAATGAATTAAATAACTTATTATGACATTTCCTAATATCAATCCAATTATTTTCTCTATAGGTCCATTTGCCGTCTCTTGGTATTCTCTTTCATATGTAGTAGGAATTTTGCTAGGTTGGTTCTATGCAAACAAAATTATAGAAAAATTTAAGCCTCAAATTACTAAAAAAAATCTAGAAGATTTCATTACTTATGCCGTTATAGGCATAATAATCGGAGGCAGACTAGGATTTGTTTTATTATATAACCCTTCTAGATATTTTTCAAATCTAATAGATATCTTAAAAACTTATGAAGGCGGTATGTCTTTCCATGGCGGAGCTTTAGGGGTGATTATTGCCTCTTATTTGTTTTGTAGAAAATATAAAGTTAATTTTTTAAGTCTCACAGATATAATAGCCCCTGTAGTACCTATCGGATTATTTTTAGGTAGAATCGCTAATTTTATTAACGGCGAACTATACGGACGTATTACAAATTCTTCTTTTGGTATGATTTTTCCTAATAGTGATTTGATGCCAAGACATCCTAGTCAATTATATGAAGCTTTTTTTGAAGGTTTAGTATTATTTTGTATCTTAGCATATGCAACATTTAAGCGCAAAACTCTTAAAAAGTACGGTTTAAACTCAGGAATATTTTTAATATTTTACGCTCTTTTCCGAATCGCTATTGAAATATTTAGAGAACCAGACATACAAATCGGGTTTATTTTAGATAGCTTAACTATGGGACAAATCTTATCTGTACCTATGTTACTTTTAGGAAGTTATTTAATATGTCAATCGAATCCAAAATAAGGCAATTAATTGATCAAACCGGATATATTACTTGCGATGTTCTCATGCAGGAGGCATTAAATTTAAACCCTACTTCCTATTATCAGCAAGTAAAATCGTTGGCTAGCGAAGGTGACTTTGTTACAGCTCCTGAAATTTCGCAGCTATTCGGTGAAATTATCGGCTTATGGTGTATCAAGGAGTGGCAAAGAATTGGTTGCCCAAAAAGTCTTAGTTTGGTTGAGCTTGGTCCTGGTCGAGGTCTATTAATGCGTGATTTACTACGCACTGCAAAATTAGTACCGGAATTTTACAAAGCTTTATCAATTGAACTAATAGAAATTAATCAAAATTTTATTGCTTATCAAAAGGCTAATTTACAAGATATTAATTTACCGATTAGCCATCGATCATTTGTAGAAGATATACCCAAAAAACCTACTATAATAATAGCTAATGAATTCTTTGATGCTATGCCGATAAAGCAATATATTAAAGTCAAGGAATTATGGTATGAAAGAATATTTGTAGTGCAACCGGTAGACGGCAGAATTAAATACGATAAAATAAGCGTTAATAAGCAATTACAAGAATATTTGCTGCGTACTCATATTGAAACAAAAGACGGAGCAGTGCTTGAAAAATCTTATAACTCAATAGAAATTATAAAATTTATAGTGCAGCATCTAAAAAAACTAAGCGGCAGCTGCTTAATAATAGATTACGGCTATGATCTAGCTCCGGGTAACAGAATTAGATATCAGTATAATCCAACATTACAAGCGGTTAAAAACCATAAATATTGCCCCATCCTTGAAAATCTTGGAGAAGCTGATTTATCGGCACATGTGGATTTTTATACATTAAAAACAGTAGCTAAAAATAGTAAAATAAATGTAATAGATACAATATCGCAACGAGATTTTTTAATAGAAAACGGAATCTTATTACGCAAGCAAACATTGCAAGACAAGCTTAATAATAGACATCTTTTCAAATTCGCTTATAGAGAGGAATTTAAAGGAGACACGGAACGCAGCACCGCAGCGTACACACTAGTACGTGAGGATGCGAGGACCGGATCGACGTCTAAATTACCTCTAGAAGTAGAGTTTGAGAAGATGTCTGAGCAAGCAGGGATAATAGAAAAACAAGTAGAGAGGCTAATATCCCCAAAACAAATGGGAACATTATTTAAAGTATTACAAATTATGAATTAATCTATTTTGGCTCTTTCACAGAACCTAAGTTCTAAGTCTTGATTATAAAAGGACAACTTAAGTCGTCTTCTTCACATTTCAGCATGGCTTCAAATTCTTTTATACGCTCTTCGGTTTTTTCTGTAAGACACATAAGCAGTATCATTGGATATACGGAACCGCCATAAACCTCAGAACTCCGAAATTCACAATCAGCATCTCGGTACTTAATCCATAAATTTGGGGATTTTTTAAGTAAATTAACTTTTTCTTGTTCGTCTGAAATATGCTTTAATATTTCTTTATATATTTGATTTAGTTTCTTATCAACTTTCTTATATTCTTCGCCAGCACAATAATTCATGTCACCTTGTGTTATGGCATTATTACAATCAACAGCAAAAGCATAAGATATCGAACTAAGAAATAGCCAACAGAAAATAATTGTTTTTTTCATTATTTTATCATTTTTAAAAATAATGAATTAAGAATCATACGCCATGACGTTCTGCAATTAAACTTTTTATTTTACCGATAGCTTTAGCAGGATTTAAGCCTTTCGGGCAGGTCTTAGTACAGTTCATAATCGTATGACAACGATAAAGTTTAAATGGGTCTTCTAAAGCTTCAAGACGTTCGCCGGTATGATCATCCCTTGAATCGGCAATCCATCGATAAGCCTGCAATAAAATCGCAGGACCCAAATATTTATCACCGTTCCACCAATAACTAGGACAGGAAGTAGAACAGCAAGCACATAATATACACTCATATAAACCGTCAAGCTTTTCTCGGTCTTTAATTGACTGTAACCTTTCAGAGTTTGAAGGGGTAGGGCTATCGGTTTTGAGCCAAGGTTCTATAGATTCGTATTGTGCATAAAAATGCGACATATCAGGTACTAAGTCTTTCACTACTTTCATATGAGGAAGGGGATAGATTTTGATATCGCCTGATATCTCTTCTATCGGTTTTATGCATGCTAAAGTATTTGTACCGTCAATATTCATCGAACAACTACCGCAAATTCCCTCTCGACAAGAACGCCTGAACGTTAAAGTCGAATCGATTTCGTTTTTGATTTTAATTAAAGCATCTAAAACCATTGGTCCGGTTTTGCTTAAATCTATCTCAAAACTATCGATAGTAGGATTCTCATCAAGATCAGAGTCATACCTATAAATTTTTACCTTTCTAGGTTTAAGCATTTCCTCGTGTTCTTTATGCTCTTTTCCTTTTTTTACTACTGAATTTGGCGGTAATCTTAACTCTGCCATTTAAGTACTCTCTTTTTTAGCCTTAGCTGTTTTTGTTTTCTCAGGTGATTTTTCTTTATCTATTTTTATAGTAGATAAATCATTAAAAGGAAATTTATTTTCTTCTTCTGAATCTAAAGCTCTGCCGCTAAGTAAGTTTTTAATTTGCTGCCCGGACAATGTCTCATACTCAATTAAAGCATTAGCTAAAGTATGAAGCTGATCTATATGTTTTGTTAAAATATCTTTTGCAAATTCATATCCTTGTGTAATAATTTTTTTAACTTCGGCATCAATTAACTCTGCAGTAGCTTCCGAGGTTTCGTTACTCGGTTGTCTACCATACATATCATCACCGCTTGAACCATGGAATATCGGTCCTATTAAATCACTTAAACCTGCTTTTGTAACCATCGCTCTTGCAATATTAGTTGCACTTTTTATATCCGATGAAGCTCCTGAGGTAACTTTATTTCTACCGAAAATAATTTCCTCTGCTACTCTTCCTGCCATATAAACTGCTATAGATGATTCCATCTGTTCACGATTCTGAGAATATTCATCAGTTTCAGGAAGTCTTTGCACCATCCCAAGAGCATTACCGCGCGGTATAATCGTAGCCTTATGAATAGGCGATGCTGCAGGACAATAAAGCCCTACTAATGCATGTCCACCTTCATGATATGCAGTCAATTTTTTTTCTTTTTCCGACATTGCAATAGAACGACGTGCAACTCCCATCAGCACCTTATCTTTTGCCTCTTCCATGTCGTGCATATCTACTTCTTTCTTATCAAGCCTTGCAGCAATAAGAGCAGCTTCATTAACTAAGTTAGCAAGTTCAGCACCGGAAAAGCCCGGGGTACCACGAGCAATAATTCGTGCTAGTACCGTACTATTATATTTAATTTTCTTTAAATGTACTTTTAGAATTTGCTCACGACCGTTTATATCAGGGTTTGCAACGGCAATTTGACGATCAAACCTACCGGGACGTAGCAATGCACGATCAAGAACATCAGGACGGTTTGTAGCTGCAATGATCACAACTCCCTCATTTGCTTCAAATCCGTCCATTTCGACTAACATTTGGTTTAAGGTTTGCTCACGTTCATCATTGCCGCCGCCCATACCGATACCTCTATGGCGACCTACCGCATCAATTTCATCGATAAAGATAATACAAGGAGCATTACGTTTACCCTGTTCAAACATGTCACGCACACGGCTTGCACCAACGCCTACAAACATTTCAACAAAATCAGAGCCGGATATGCTAAAAAACGGAACATTAGCCTCACCTGCAATTGCTTTAGCAAGAAGGGTCTTTCCTGTTCCAGGAGGCCCTATAAGTAAGCAGCCTTTCGGTATTTTACCGCCAAGCTTTTGGAACTTGCTTGGATCTCTTAAAAAATCTACTATTTCAGTTAATTCTTCTTTTGCTTCATCGATACCTGCTACATCTTTAAAGGTAATTTTTGGTCCTTTATCTGATAGCAACCTAGCTTTCGATTTTTCAAACCCCATGGCCTTCCTGCCTCCATGCATTTGACGCATAAAAAAAACCCAAACACCTATCAATAAAAGCATAGGAAACCAAGAAATTAAAAAGCCTAAAAAGGTATTCATTCTTGTTTCAAGAGGCACCACTTCAATATTAACGTCATTACTAGTAAGACGATTTACTAAATCAGGATAATCAGGAGCATAAGTGTTAAAAGTAGAGCCGTCATTTGAAGTGCCTTCAATTACTCTACCTTGAATTTTTACTGAATTAACGGTCTTTTCATCAACTCGTGTTAAAAAATCCGAGAAAGTTATATTATTTCTTCCGCCAAGTAAACCGTTAGATTGGAAAACATTAAAAAGTAATATTACAAAAACAAAAAGTGCTGCCCAAGCTAAAATACTTCTACCTTGATTATTCATCGATATAAAACCTAATAAAAATTTTTATCGGTATTAGAGGCGTTGTTGCATGGATCGTTTTTTTCATCATTACGAAGAAAAATTGCAAGTTTTGATGAAGCAATCTAGTAAAAAATTCTGATTTACAGAATTTTTTTAATTTTTTATGGATTGCTGCACAGCCTATGGCTGCTTGCAATGACGATTTGGTATCCATGCAACAAAACTAAATACCGGTGTTAGCAAAAATGGGTGAAACGAGATATAAAATTTGGAGCAAAAGATACTTCAAAGTTCCACATGTCGTTATCATAATATGATATATGTGGTATTGCTATAACTTTTTCAAGTATTTTAATGATAGGTAAGGTAAATAAAATTGCATTGTGGTTTTTGCAGGATAGATTTTTCAAAGATTCTAGATCTAATTGTTTCTTTATCATTTTATAATCTTCTAACGATAGATGAGTTACAAAACAATTTGGAGTTTCTTGATTTCTTGTGATGCAAAATCTATTATCCCAAATAACGGATTTATCCAATAATATTTTACTTTCAGGTAATTTTTTGCCGAATTCCCTGTATATAAGTAACTCGTTTTGTATACGATTAATTATACAGCCATGAAGGGTATTCTTAAAGTTTACGTCTTGAGTAATTAATTTCAAAATAGGTTCTACCGAATAAAAACGAACTACTCTAGATTGTCCGCTAATTATTATCAGTAAAAAATTAATTATTTGTACTTTCACCTCATTTGAAAACTTATCAAATTTAACTAAATCAAGAAAAGCAAAGCCATATTCAAAAATTTTGACTGCTTCGGCTATTGCTGATATTAACTCCGGTTTAAATTTATTATCCAGTAAATCATTAATTTTAAGCTGTTGTAAGATTATATCGGCTTTAATATAATCTTCGCCTTTAGCTAATTTTTGCCTAATAATATTTCGTCTATATTTATCAGATGAATTTGACTCATCTTCAAACCACTTTATATTATGACTGACTAAATACTCTACTAATTCACTTTTTGGAATATTATATAGCGGTCTAATTATTTGTATATTATTATACCAATTAATATTACTGCTACTAAGTCCAAATATACCGCTATTACGTTCTAATCTTAAACAAAAATTTTCTACGTAATCATCTTCATGGTGAGCAGTTAAAAGTACTAATATATCGAGTTCTAGACATAGATTTGTCATCAAATCATAGCGTCCTTCTCTTGCTCTTTCTTGTAAATTGGAAAAATTATTTTGATGATCAAAAGATAAACTATAATGCTTACGATTTAGACTATTACTTATATTTTGGATATAATGGGTTTCTTGCTTCGACTGTTCCCGTAAGTTATGATCAACCGATATAACAGATAATTCTATATTATTTTTTTCTGCCCAAATATTAGCAAGATAAAGAAGTGCTACCGAATCGCTCCCACCGGAGACTGCAACCGCTATTTTAGATAAACCAAAATTACCTATTAGATTATTGATATTATACTCAAATTTTTCATATAGCATGGTTGAAAAATATTAGTATTGTTGAAAGTTATTTTTAAGGATATTGTAGTTAATTCGGTAGTGTACGAATTATGTTATTCCCGCATAGGTGGGACGTTGTTGTATGGCTCTTATGTCATTCCGTTGATCGCAGGAATTCAGAAAAAAGTATAAATACACCAAATTTTTGAAATTAAAAGCTTGATTTATCTCGCTTTACGCTGGATTCCTGCTTCCGCGGGAATGACATCGAGCAAGCTATCCGTACAACAATATTCTGCTTTCGCAAGGGTAACAAAAAACCACAAGCTAGATAGATGATAAAGAAAAATTTATGCTGATTCAGCTAAATCTTCTGAAGTTTCAGTCTTTTGTTCGCGTAAATAATCTTGTGCTTCTGATTCTGATCTTGCAACAATAACCGTAACTATAGCATTAAGCTCCGCATGGAGTCTTATTTCAACTGTATAAATTCCGGTAGATTTAATTTGTTTATCAAGAATAATATTTGAATGAGAGATATTATAAGATACATTTTCAGATAATTTATCGGCTATTTCTTTGTTAGTAACCGAACCGAAAAGTTTACCGTCATCTGATGTTTGGCGGATAAAAACTAATTTTTGATCTTTAATAAGAGCATTAATTTTTTCTACTTCTTCTCTTATTTGCTTATCTTTTGCTTCAAATTCGTGTTTTTGTTTCACTATTAGCTCTTTATTATGCTCAGTAGCTCTAATAGCTAGTTTTTGCGGTAAAAGATAATTACGACCAAATCCGTCTGCTACTTTGAGCATGTCGCCAATTTTACCTAATTTTCTTACGGGTTTTATTAATATAATTTCCATGTATTATGCCTTTATTTAGCTTGAAATACAAAAGGTAATAATGCTAAAATTCTTGCAATTTTAATAGCATTATTTAGCTTTCTTTGTTTCTTTGCACAAACATTTGTGATCCTGCTTGGTAGCATTCTACCGCCTTCAGAGACAAATTTTATTAAAAGCTCAGGATTTTTATAATCAATAACAGGTGCGTTAGGCACAGAAAGAGGGCATCCTTTACGTCTTCTAAAAAACACTTTTTTAGCAGTTTTATCTCCTACCTTGCGAGTAGTTGTTTCACTAGCATTATTACTTTTTAACATTCTTTAACCTTAATTCTTACAAATTTAATTATTAATCGTTACATCAATTACCGGAGTATTCTCTGTACTCTGATTTTTTAATATCGGTGAAGGTTCACTACTAATTGAATCTGCTTTAATTGTAAGAAATCTAATGATATTTTCGTTAAGCTTCATTTTTCTTTCTAGCTCTTCTTTTACATTACCAGTAATATCTAGACCTAAAAAATAATAATGTCCTTTTTTGTTATTACCGATTTTGTAAGCTAAAGTTCTTAACCCCCAATATTCTTTTTTTACGATAGTGCCATTATTATCTTTAATAATTTTAGCAAAATCATCAACGATTTTATCTATATCGTTTAATGATACGTCTTGGCGTATAATAAAAACTGATTCATAAAAGCTCATGATATATAAAAATCTCCAACAAACAAACTTTAAAATAAAGCTATTTATAGCAACTAAAACTATTAAATTCAAGTATTATCTTTAAAAAATTATTATTTCTTTGTTTCTTTTTATAAAAAGTTTGCTATAAACCCTAATAAATCAGAAAATTATTACAAAAGTTTTTAATTATTTACTAAATATTAATGGAGATTAATTCAGTGTTTGATAAGCTATTACCTGAAGTTTTAATTATAGAAGAAAAAAAATAAAAAAGTGTTAATATTTCTTTAAGTAATGATATAGAGAGAGCAGGATTTAATATAATTTAGGGCTTCAACTCTAGAAAAAGCATTAACTTATTTCTTTAGTCAGCCGCTTGCTATCATGATTATTAGTGCAGAATTACAAGAAAATCCTTTAATAACAATAAATAACGTTAGAAAAATTAATAAATTTTCTAAAACGCCTATAATATTTTTATTACCAAACAAGCAATTAAATTTAACAGAAATAGACGATAACGTACTATTTTTTTATAAGCCCTTTTTATCTGAGCAAATAGTAGGTACTTTAAAGAGCTTATTGAGACGTTCTAAGTCAGTTTTACAGGATAATATTATTAAATTTAAGAATATAAATATTGATTTAAATACTGAAAAAGTATACAAAGACGGACTGAATATTCGCCTAGGTCCTACTGAGTTTAAAATTTTGCAACTTTTTTTTCAGTTTCCAAATGAAGTGTTTTCGCGTCAAGAAATAATAAAATATTTATGGGAAAGTGAAGAGACCTTTAATGAACGTCTTATAGATATTCATATAAATAGAATTAGAGAGGCCTTAGGGAAAGACAATTTAATTATTAAAACCGTTCGTTTTATCGGTTATTGTTTAAATAAGGATAATGATTAGGCTCTGTGAAAGAGAATTAATCTATTTTTTACTGTAAATCATAAGATTTTTTTGAGATAGGAACAACTATTACTGCAAAAATCTTATTAATTTTCGCTAAAAAATATCTAAAAATATAAATAATTTAATTCTCTTTCACATAACCTAGAATTTTGTTGTCAAAATTTTCTTTGTATTTATGCATTAAGTATGTTAATATCTATTAATTATATTTATGTATACTATAATATAATTAAGATTTTTCGTTGCCAATTTATATATTTTATAACTAAAAACTGTAAATTTTATGTTAAGTAAACTAAATAAGCCTGCTTTATTTGCTTTAATATTTTATCCTATTTTTATTATATCTCTTGTAGTTAAATATTCGTTTGATTATGGGATAGGACTAACTGAAGTTATTTTTATAATTGCTAGTTATTATATTAATAATATTACCGTTGGGATTGGTTTGCATAGATTGTGGTCTCATAATGCCTATAAAATAAATAAATATGCCGAGTTTGTCTTAATTATGCTGTCTGCAGGAACATTACAAGGACCAGCTTTATCTTGGGCATCGAATCATTATAAACATCATAGATATACAGATCAAGACCAAGATCCGCATACTCCTTTAAAATTTGACAATAAATTTTTAGGCTTTATATGGTCTCATATAGGATGGATGCTAGTCGGAAGCGGTAGCTATAAGTCTATTGATCGCATTACTTGGGCTAAGCATGGGAAAAACAATTTATTAAAATGGCAGCTAAAATATTATTGGCAAATAGCAGCTTTTATGAATATTGTCATGCCTTTATTTATCGGTTACTTAGTTGGTGGTACTATACAATCGGCATATGCAGGATTTTTATTTATGGGACTCGGTAGATTCCTACAGCAGCAAGCAACTTTCTGTGTTAATTCTTTATGCCACTTTGCCGGTAGTAAGCAATATTACAAAGGCACGGCTGGAGATATTTGGTGGATGGCATTATTCTTACTCGGTGAAAATTGGCACAATTACCATCATGCTTTCCCTTCAGATTATCGTAACGGTGCAAAATGGTATCATTTTGACGTTCACAAATGGATAATATTTTTAATGAGTAAAATAGGTTTAGTTTCAGAACTTGAACGTACTACAAAAGTACGTATACAGGCAAAAATGCAAGAAACTTTAAGCTATCTTAGTGAAAAACAAAAGCAAAAATTGACTTTAATGCAAACTAAAATAGATCATTTATTAGAAAATCTATGCTTAAAAATTAAAGAGCTTGAAGAATCATCTATTACTATTAAAGAACAATTTAAAAAATCTTTTGTAGAAATACAAGAATCACTTAGAAATTTAGCAGAGCAAGTAAGTTCTGCAACGCAAATAACAGAAAAACCTTCGGAAAAATTACTAAAAATAGTTAATAAAAAAATTATTGATGCCGAACAATCTATTTATAAGCTGTATAATCAATTAAATACCTTAAAGGTATCTAATTAGGCATTATTAAATAAAGATAAATATTGTCATTGCGAACGAGTCTTGTTGCGTGGATCAATTTCACCTCTGTCATCCCGTGGCTTGACCATGAGATCCAGTTAAAAATACTAAAATATTAGTATTTTTTGTTGTTTTTATGGACCCCGTGGTCAAGCCACGAGGTGACACATTGGATTTTATCGGTCCACGCAACAACACTACTTTTTTAGCCAATACCGGTTTCAATATTAAATGATAAAAATTTTAGGTATAGAATCAAGCTGTGACGATACAGCTGTTTCTATAATCACCGAAAATCAAGAAATCTTATCTAATATAATCATTTCACAAAATACAGAACATGCAATTTTTGGAGGGGTAGTACCTGAAATTGCTGCACGTTCTCACTTATCAAATCTAGATAAAGCATTAAAAAATGTTTTAAAAGAGAGCAACACTAAATTAATGGAAATTAGTGCAATTGCTGCAACTTCCGGTCCGGGCTTAATCGGCGGTGTTATAGTCGGCTCAATGTTTGCAAGGTCGCTAAGCAGTGCTTTAAAAAAACCATTTATTGCAATTAATCATTTAGAAGGTCATGCCTTAACCGCAAGGCTAACCAATAATATCCCTTATCCTTATTTACTCTTGTTAGCTTCAGGTGGACATTGCCAATTTGTAGCAGTTTTAGGACTCGGAAAATATAAAATCCTAGGGTCTACTATAGATGATGCCGTAGGCGAAGCCTTTGACAAAGTAGCAAAAATGCTAAACTTAGCATTTCCTGGAGGACCTGAAATTGAGAAAAGAGCAAAACTTGGCGATCCTTATAAATATAAATTTCCAAAACCTATAATTAACAGCGGTAATTGCAATATGTCCTTTTCAGGGCTTAAAACTGCCGTACGTACTTTAATAATGAATTTGCAAGAAATTAATTATAAAGACTGTCATCATTTAGAAAGCTTCAGACAAGATGAATTTAAGGAAAAGCCTGTACAGCGTACAAAAGTACATGAGTACAGGCGAAAGCCGAAAAATTCGCTTGTATCAAGCTTTCTAAATGATGATGTAATTAATGATATAGCGGCAAGTTTTCAGTTCACCATAGGAGAAATTCTAAGTAGTAAGGTACAGGATGCTATTAGAGCATATGAACGAGTTGTAAATGATTATTACGAGAATATAGATTATACTACAAAGCTAAATTTAAAAAGCTTTAGACAAGATGAATTTAAAGAAGAGCCTGCGGAGCGTACAAAAGTACGTGAGCACAGGCTCTATCCACAAAATTCGCTTGGATCAAGCTTTTTAAATGACACTATAGTAATTGCCGGCGGTGTTGCTGCCAATAAATATTTACAAGAAATATTAAGTAATTGTGCTAAAACATATGGTTATCAGCTTATTTATCCACCTATCCGTTTATGTACCGATAATGCTGCAATGATTGCATATGCAGGACTTGAGCGTTACAATAATAAGCTATTTACTCCTTTGAATTTCTGTCCAAAAGCTAGGTGGAGTTTAGAGGATATCGTAAATAAATTTTAATATTGACACTTCTTAATTTAGTAGTATGATAGTAATTACCATAAAACAGGGTAATTACATATATAAAAAAGAGGTAAGTTTATGAGCAATAACAATTATGAAAACATATACAAAGTATTTAATTGTTTTTCAGAAGCAACCAATTCTGCCTATTCAGCTGTAAATAATTTTTTAGAACTACCTAATGTATTTAATAAATATCCTACTGTCATTTCTTTAATTTTTTCTAAAACAGCAAAATTAGACTCTAATATAACCAATATAATTAAAAACGGCGTTATTATATATGAGATATCAACAACCTTAATAGGTGCCGTAAATACTTTTTATAAAGATAAAAAACTAGTCGATAAAATATTAAAAGACGGACAGAATGCTATTGATAAGCTTATTGAAACAACAACTTACTTATCGCCAATAGTTACAGATATTACAAATTCTTACTTAGTTGATCCGTATAAAGAAGAAAAAACACTATTATTTGACTTACAAATTCCTAACTCTACTAGTAATGATTGTTATAAATTATCAGGTACTGAAAGTATAACATTAACTGAAATTGAATGTTATTAACTCTAAATTGACACGAATTATGGATAAATCTTTATCCATAATTCGGTAAGTAATATTTCTTTTTTATATCAAGTTATGATATCAATTTGTGAAGCATCGGATCCTAATGCATAAGTTTCCACGCTTATATCGGTATTTGTGGATACTAATTGCTCTATGTTGGAAGTGTTGAGAGATAA
>NZ_JWSW01000025.1:0-13873 GCF_000828125.2 Rickettsia asembonensis
AATTGATATCAAATCTCGTTGTTTGTTAAAAATAATTTTTTTCATAATAATGTCGTACCGTGGTTTGATCTATAGTACCGGACGTTTTTTTAAAAGATCTCGATGTCATCCTCGCGAGGTATTGTTGCGTAGACCGGTAAAACCTATGGTGTCACCCCGTGGCTTGACCACGGGAGCCATAAAAACAATAAAAAATACTAATAGTTTTAGTATTTTTAACTGGATCCCGCGATCAAGTCGTGGGATGACAATAGAAAACCGGTCCACGCAACAACGCCACGCGGGAATGACATAGAATGAAAAATGCTCAGTACTATGTAGTCGATTACAAAGGCATCGTGAAAATAAACTTGGTCTTCCCCTGTTTATCGTTTTCTGCCCAAATTTTTCCGGCGTGCAGTTCTATTACTTTCTTACAGAGAGCAAGCCCTACTCCTCTACCTCCTGCCGGTGTACGTGTTTTAGAGCTTACGACAAATACGCCGAATATACTCTGCAATTCCTCCTTCGGCACTCCTATTCCATCGTCTTTTATACTGAATAAAATACTATCTTTCTGCTTTTGTAAATCAATTTTTATTATTCCCTCACTACAATAGCTGAGAGCATTAATTATTAGATTATCAAATGTATGTTTAATATAATGAGGATCACAGTTAAATATTATATTCTCTTCAATATCAGATACAAAATTTAATGTTTTGCCGTTTAGATATAATTTCTTACATATTTTAATCCTTTCATGTAGCAATTCGCTTAAGTTTATATCTTCTTTATTTAATTCATAATTAAGACTGGATAATTTTGAAAAATCTAGAATATTATTTATCAAGCTATTTAATCTAATAGAATTTTTAGCTATAATCTCTACGGCACCACGACGCTGATCTTCATTAAATTTATCATAATTAGCCCATAAGGTTTCACCAAGGCTAATAATACCGGTTAGCGGTGTATTGATTTCATGGTTTATATTACGTAAGAACTCATGTTTCAAATCAAGTAACTTCTCTAATTCCTGCTCTCTATAATTAACTCTATTACCTAAATGAGTATTTTTTAGGTTAACTAATCTTTCTTGCTCCTGCCTTGGTTTTAAGAATACTATTAAAAGGCTACTAAATAAGGTTAAGAAATATACTACTTTGAATTGAAAACTATCTATGCTAATTAATAACTTCTTATCCATAAAATATTTATAAAACTCTATACTGGAAAACACGCCTGTAACGGTCATAAGTAAAGTAGCTTGCCATCTAAATATCGTTGCAATTATAAGTAAGTTAATTATCGAACACATTAATTGCAACTGATCAAAACTATTTGATATAACAAGTAAACTACCGAAAAATATTAATATAACGAAAGTAGCAACAAACCAAGATAAAGATATAATATAATTCTTTTTAAATTTTAAAGACCATAAAGGATAAGTGATTAATATTGCAGCAGTGATAAGGGTGGTATGGTAAATAATATTATATATCTCCAAATAGTTCATTATTCTGCTACCCGATGTGGTATATAAAGATGAGAACATCGATATTAAAATAAATATACCGACATAACTATAAGTAATTTCTTGATTTGGTAGGGTGCTTTCCCAATATTTAAAGATGTTAAAATTCTTAAGATCACGAAATAAAGTCAAAAATTTTCTTTTTCTCTCTTGCTTGATTATTTTAACGGCTAGTGGCTCTTTTAAAGAATTAAACCCTCCTGGTTGTTTTAAAATATAATGACTTCCAAGGAAAAAGAGTAAATTTACAATAGTTGCGGGCAATATCGGATAAATACCTAAAACCGCTCTTAAAGAAAATACTTGCCACAATATAATAGTTAATATTGCAGCAATCATACCGATAAAAAAACTTTTGGCACTTGATTTAAAACCGTATATTAACAAAATTAACGGCAAAGTGATTAGCGGCAAATAGATACTAGTCAATAATAGAAATAGATTTATTAAATCTTTCGTATAGAGTAATATAATAAAACCTATTAATCCTATAGTAATTGCGGTTATATAATTATACTTTAGAGAAATTTTTTTAATGATATCATTAGTAAAAGTTACCGCTGCAACGTTAATATAAGAATTAGTACTTGAGATTATCATTGCCATAATAACACCGACAATTAACCCCTTAAATCCTATATAACTTTTAATAATCCGTAAAAACAATTCATTAGTGTTAACACTTGGATCTTGAGATAGTAATAATATTACAATCCAAATAAATAAGGCGGATAAACAAAGACAAATAATTGCCGAAATAAAAAATGTTTTTGATATTTGCTTTGTGTCTTTTGCCATCAATATTCTTTGAAAAATTGAAGGATCAAGCGACGGAATCGCAAAATATATAAAAATATTTAAAGAAATCCAAAATTTAGGACTAGTATAGTGAAACAATCCTTGTAAATCAGTTAGACGAGTCTGTACGTTTGAGTCTATAACTATATGCGGATCGCTAAAAACATTCCATACGACAATTCCTATTACCGGAATAATTGCACTATAGGTAAAAAACTGTACGGCTTCGGTAAAAGTAACCGATTTTACACCGCCAAAAGCAGAATAGCTTATTATTACGGTGGCGATACATAAATCTATATAAAAATTTGAAATATTAAAGAATAGCTGTAATATTAAACTTGCTACGTGGAATTGCATGGCAATCCTACCTATAGACATTAATATACTAACTATCGACGTAAGAATACGAACTTTGTTACCGTAAGCCTCCCCTATTATTTCCGCTGCCGATAAGCTACCCAAAAAATTCTCAAAACGAGGAGCTATAAAGTAACTAATTAATAACCAACTAACGACGCTACCAAATATACTAGGTAATAAGTAAAATAACCCGTCCGTATATATTCTTGAATTATCGATTAAAAAAGTACTAGTACCGATCCAAGTAGCAATAAGAGTTGCGACTATCGTACCTGTAGAAAAATTCCTTTTTCCTATCGCATATTCACGAATATTTTTTATATTTAGAAGTCCAACTAGCAAATTAATCGCTAAAAAGCTAGTAAAAATCAGGATATCTATATTTGGCATAGAGTTAAGTTATAGGGATTTTCTATGCAAATAATAATAAAGATAAAAAAAGAAACAAACAATATTTTTGTGGAGTTAAAGAAATGCAAATAGCGAATTATTACATAATCCGCTATTCGATTAGAAATATTGATGATTTATAATATTTTTTATTCTTAAAACCCAAATTCTTCGAGTTGTTGACCTAATGATGCTACGGTATAATCGTTATTATACCAAGTGATATACTCATCAAGTGCATTATGACAATCATTATAATCCACTATAACTGCTTTTTTGGCTTCTAGTATATCTGCAGCAGTTTTATTACCGAGCATTTTAAGACTTGGATCAAACGGCGGCTTATTTTCTTTATTTAATAAAACTTTTAAAGTTGGAAGTTTTGGAGCATTAGAATTCTTTCCTGATTTATTTAAAAATAAATGATGAACCGAGGTAGCTTTAAGGTCATGTTCTACTGTACAGTTTACACCGGCTACAGGAAATATTGTTTTATACTTCTCACTACTGGCAGAATTTACGTTACCACCATTTTCTACTAAAACTTTTACCACTTTATCGTCATTATAATCACTAGACCAATGTAGTGCAGTCATGCCGGTTTTATCCTCAAAATTTACATTAGGTTTTTGTTTGCATATTTTTTATACATTTTTCTAAGAAATCAGCTCCTAATTCACCGAGCCATGCTACTAGATTAGAGCTAAAATTACTATCGTCCTTAATGTTAGGATTAAATTTTTCTTGTTTAACTATTTTTTCTATTATAGGCTCAACTACAGTTAATAATTCTTGTGATTTAGTAGGTAATATTTTATTCATAAGCATTACGATCATATTACTAGAATCTTTAAAGTCATAATTTTCTAATGTTTTTTCTACTAACTTATGTACATTTTCAGTTAGTGTTTTAAAATTTGCTGTAGCTAAAAGTTTATGCCCTGAATTTGGAATTTTAGAAATACCTTCTTGAATTTGTAAAGAACCCTGAGCTAGTAAATTTAATATATTATTTGCTTCAAGCGAAGGATTAGCTCCAAATTTTAGCAAATTTTCAACTATTTTATAATATTTATTCATTTGAGTTTGAAATAAACTTATATTTTGATTACTGGGATCACTAGCAATAATCTGATATTTATTTAAATATGTATTTAAATAAATATTTATTGCAGAATATAAAGCAGTATGATTATCCTGACCAAGATTATTAATATCTAAACCTAAAGGCTTTAATTTTTCGATTTGGTTTTTACGGAATTCATCAGAAATATGCGACTCCGCTATAACACGGAAAAATTATGAATTTGTGCTTTCTCAGTAGCAACAAATTTATTCATTATTTGATTATTATTATGAAATACTTCCATCACCTTAGTGCTATTACTCCAAATACCCCATTCAAGTATAGTATTACCGACACCGTCTTTCTTACCCCAATTAGTTTCAGGAACGAGGATCATTTTATTTAATATCTGTACAGCAGTATTTTCTAAAGCATTTTTAACGTTCTGATCTTGTTGGTTAGGTATCAAACTGCAAAGAGCTTCAAAAATATTAAGATTGTTGTTAACATTATTAATATTAGTTTCATTAATATAGCCGGTATTAATTGTATGTTTTGTATATTTCCTGAAGTTAATAATTGAAAAGGCGTATACATAAAAGTCTCCAATTTATATTAATTTTTTATAAAAAATACCATGAAATATGGTTTACGTCTATTTATAATTAGTATAATACATGGGAACTTAATGAATGTCAAATAATTATTAAAAAATAAACTATTAGTTAATACCAAGGTGCGAGAGATAAGTTTATTTTAATTCCTTTAACGGTAATATCAGCTTCTTTATAAGTAAGGTATTTTTCTTCTCTGATTAGGGCGATTGCTTTATTATGATAACTTGAGCATATTACGCCGATTTTATCGTTATCTACGAGTATTTCTTCATCTTTAACTAATGAGGATAAATCTTCATTTGCCATAATTTTATATATCTTTCTTCTTATAACACCTTGATATTTAGCTCTTGAAATAACCTCCTGCCCGACATAACAGCCTTTGTCAAAACTAATTGCATTTAACTCCTCGGCACCGTACATATTTGGAATAGATTTATCTATGATTAAATCTTCCACACCGTCTATTATTGCGAAATTATATTTATCTTCTAGATATAAGGAAGCTGGATTCTCGCTTTCGCAGAGAGGTATTATTGAGGAGGGCGATTCCTTCTTTGTCACCCCGTGGCTTGACCACGGGGTCCAGTCTTTTTTAATTATTTTCTGGATACCGCTACAAGCTCGCGGTATGACATCGAGTTTATTTATTGAGCGAAAACCAAGCATAGAATATCTCGGATCACGAGATGTAACTAGCGTGTCTATATCTAATTTTTGCAGTGAGTAGATAACTTTATATTCGTCACTACAATCTATTATTTGTATTTTTGAGCGAAATTTATAAAAGTTTAAATGCTCTATCAAAGCAGCTTTATTACTTTTATCAATATCAAGATAAATTTCCTCAAGATTATGAACATACACGAAAAAATCAAATAAATATCTTCCTTGATTGTTAAGTAAATAGGTATAACAGTAGCTGCTCTTACAAATATCGTTAGTAATGAGATTTTGTAGGAACTTTACCGAATCTAAACCTATTATTTTGATAATCTCTCTATTACTTAATATTTCATACATAATTATAATATTATTGACTTTATAGGTGCCTAACTACTATACTCTAAATTTATATAAATTAAACTTAATAATCATGAGATGTTCATCTTACTGTACTTCTTCCGAATATAAGGTGAGTGATCTAGTTACTAATTTAAAAAAGATTGGTCTTGAGCCTCAGCATTTTGACGATGTTTTATATATTCGGAAAGAGATAAATAAAGATTCTGATTTTATAGAGATATTTTTCTTCACGTTTGGCTGTGTAACTATTTGGGGCGGCGATGAAATTCAAGAAAAAATAGTTTTAAACGATACTGATTTAGTAACAGTTAATAAGCTTAAAGAGCCGGTATCCGATTATATTTATTTTGAATATAATACAGAAGTTGAGAAAACATTTATTGATGAAGAAAAAAATAAAATAATCTTAGCAGATAAATCAGTTTTTGTTAAACTTTCTATTTCTCATGCTCTTGCACAATCGGTTAAACTTAGCGTTCTTGAGCAATCCGTTAGTAACTTGATTGTTCAGACCACTCCTATTCAGCAGGAACTAGCTAGAACCGGCAGCGTATCGCTTTCAAAAAAGGAGATATTACAGCAAATAGGTATATTATTTAACGAGCGTTATTCAATCAGTTTACATAGCGATATATTCGATACTCCGGAATTCTTTTGGCGTCGTCCGAGCTATGAGCCTTTATATCTTATGACGGCAGAGTTTCAAGACATAGAAATACGGCAAAATATAATGAATCATCGTCTTAATATGATTCACGAGCTTTTAGACATTCTTTCAAATGACCTTAATTATAAACATTCTACCAAACTTGAGTGGATTATTATTATTTTAATCGGTCTTGAAGTTGTCTTGTCGTTATCTCATACTAATCTTTTCTTAAAAATTATCGGAGCTTTATAAATAGCTTCTATGCAAATTATTGATAATCAAAAAACATTAGAAGAATTTTGTAACAGGTTAGCAAATAAGACATGCTTAAGCATAGATACGGAATTTGAGCGTCGCTATACCTATTATGCTCAGCTTAGTATAGTTCAAGTTAAAGCAGAAGAATATTGCGGAATAATTGATGCATTAAGCAATTTAGATCTGAATATTTTTAATAAGTTACTTGCAGATAATAATATTACTAAAATATTTCATGCTCCTCGTGAAGATTTAGAGATTTTCTATAATTTATTTAAAATCCTACCTTCTAATGTTTTTGATATACAAATTGCAGCAAATATTTGTGGATTCGGTAAACAGCTAAGCTATGATGACCTTTGCTATAAGCTAATAGGCATTACTATCGATAAAACCCACCAAAAATCTAACTGGCTAAAACGCCCTATTACTAGTGATATGTTAAATTATGCAATGTTAGATGTGGAGTATTTGTATAAGATATATAAAGAGCTAAATAATATAATTATTAGAAATAATTTAACTAATAAATACCAAACTACTCTTAGTTCTTTATTAGATGTTAGAAATTATAAGGTTGAGCCGAAAAATGCGTGGAAAAAAATAAAATATAGAAGTGATGATGAGAGTTTTAACCATAAAATTCAAGCTCTTGCAGCTTATCGTGAAGAGAATGCACAAACTATAAATATTCCTCGCAAGCATTTTATTTTAGATGAAGATTTAATAAAGCTTAGTAAATACCCGCCATTGAATCACAAGGATTTTAAAAATCTAAATTTAAAAAGCAAATATTTACACAAACAAAAATATAAAGATGAAATAATAAGTTTGTGTAATAACTTATAAGAAAAAAGCTACAAATCAAATAATTTGTAGCCTATATATGAATAGAAAAAAATTAGCCAACTAATGTAACTTGTATCTCACTATCTTGTACTATTTTGACATATTCATTGTATACATCATCAGGCAAGTTACTAAATGCCTGATCGATGATAAGTGTCCCTACTCCTATCAACACTAATTGAAAGCAAATATCTCCAGTCTGAGTATCGCCGGATACTTGTCCTGTTTTTAGCCAATCTCCAACTGCTTGTGCAAAAAAAGCAAAAGGTACACCGAGCAATACGACAATTTTTTTTATTATATCAACCATTTTATCCTAAGTTGATTTTTGTAATAATAATATACAAATATAATATTTTATACAATTAAAAAAATTAAGGTTATTATACCGAAACCACAAATTTAAGCTTACGATCATGAGATTCAATCGGAAAATTATCTATTAATTGTTTTTTTAAACAAACTCCGGCGGTTAATGTATTTCGGTTATTATTAAGATATCGGTCAAAATGTCCTTTGCCGTATCCAAGTCTATAACCGTCCTTACTAAACGCAAGTCCTGGGATAATAACTAGCTCAGGAATAAAAAAATCATTATTTATAGGTTCATAGGTTTTAAAAGCCCCTAAAGCCAACTGATCGTTATAATGATAAGGACAATATTTTATCTCATTTTTTATAACTTTTGGTAGGAAGAATCTTATTTCAGGATGTAAGTTTGTTATTTCAAGTAAGTTAATCTCGTATTTTAGAGGGTAATAGAGACCAACTGTTTGTGCTTTTAATTCCTGTAATAACCGGCTAATTTTATTTATTAGAGAGTTTTTGACTAAGTCGGAATTAATCTTATCTTGGTTTTTTATTAAAAGATCTTTGAAATAAAGACGCAATTCTTGCTTGTTCATTATTAAGCAACTTTTAAATGTTATATTAATTACCAAGCAATGACGTAGGAGTATACTACATATTAATCGTTCTTTTATCCACACTAAGAGCTGCTTCTTTTATGACCTCGTTTAAAGTCGGGTGGGCGTGGCAGGTTCTTGCTATATCTTCCGAAGCTGCTCCGAATTCCATATAAGCCGTAAGCTCGGCAATGAGTGTACCTGCATCGGCTCCTATAATATGAGCTCCTAAAACCCTATCGGTTTTACTATCGGCAAGGATCTTAACCATCCCTTCCGTACTACCGATTGCTCTTGCTCTACTATTTGCTAAAAACGGAAACTTACCTACTTTATAATTAATACCTTTTTCTTTTAACTGTTCTTCCGTTTCACCGACGCTTGCTACTTCAGGATAAGTATATATTACGCTTGGAATTAGATTATAGTTAACATGTCCTGCCTGCCCTGCCATAATTTCCACGGCAGCTACAGCCTCTTCTTCGGCTTTATGAGCAAGCATAGCTCCTTTTACCACATCACCTACTGCATAAATGTTTGGACTAGATGTTTGGAACCGGTCATTAATCTCAATTCTACCTTGTTTATCTGTAATAATACCGACAGACTCAAGCCCTAGATTTTGGGTATAGGCTTTTCTGCCTACTGCCATTAATACCACATCGCTAGTTATTACCGAACTCTTACCGTCCTCTTCTGTTGTCAGATTTACTTTTCCTGACTTTACTTCAGCAGACAGCACTTTAGTATTTAGTTTAAACTCTATACCCTGCTTTTGTTGTAACTTCATAAATTGCGTAGCAATTTCTTTATCAAGCATCGGCACAATGCTCGGTGCATACTCAATAACTGTTACTTTAGCACCTAAACGACGCCAAACCGAACCGAGTTCTAAGCCTATATATCCCCCCCCGACAACTATTAAGTTCTCAGGTACTTTAGAAAGCTTTAAAGCTCCGGTAGATGAAACAATAAACTCTTCATCTATTTTGATATTCGGTATTTCTATGACGCTGGAACCTGTAGTAATTAGGATATTTTTGGCCTTAATTTGCTCTTTATTTACCTCAATGATGTCGCTAGAGATAATTTTAGCTTCGCCCTTTATCCTAGTAATCTTATTCTTAGCAAATAAGCTTTCTATCCCTTTTGTAAGGTCAGAAACTACTTTATCTTTATTAGCTAGCATTTTTTGTAGGTCTAATTTTACATTTGCAGTAATACCTATACTCTCAAAATGCTTTAGAGCTTCTTCATATTTTTCGGAGGAATTAAGTAAAGCTTTCGACGGTATGCACCCTATATTTAAACAAGTGCCGCCGAGAGTATCGTTTTTCTCAACACACGCTACTTTCATACCAAGCTGAGCAGCTCTAATACTACCTGTATAACCGGCCGGCCCGCTACCTATTACCACTAAATCAAATTCTTGCATATTTTTACCTTATATTATCCTCTTTTTGTCATACCGTGGCTTGACCACGGTATCCAGAAAACAACTTATTTTAACTGGACCCCGTGGTCAAGCCACGGGGTGACAACAAAAAAGCCTAGATTCCTGCTTTCGCAGGAATGACATAAACCATACACCACTATCGCCTTTATAACAACTTTAATCTTATACTATTCTTATTTGGTGAAGCAATAAAACTAATTAAATTAATATTATCTTTAAAGCCGTTTGTATAATTTTGTAGTAAAGAGAACATCTTTTTAGAAATAGCGTAATTGTGACTAGCATTTAGTGAATTTGACTCACCGATATTTTTTACTTCCCTCATTAAAGCTAAAGGATTATCAAATTTTAGCTCTATATTTTCATAATCAACAATTACTTCGGCAAATCCTGCTTGTGATAATAGCATTGGGACATGGTCAAAATGAATAAAGGGAGAAATATGAGGAGAGTGTTTAAAACCACTTGCTGTTTCGGCATCTATTAAAGATTTACGTAAATTCTTTAAACTATTTCCGCCGATAAAATTACCGATAAAAATACCGTCAGGCTTTAAAAATGTTCTTATATTAGATAGAAAACTCTGCATATCATTTATCCAGTGTAACCCTAATGAATAAATAATTAAATCAAAAGAGTTCGGAGGAAATTCTAAATCTTCATCATCGATTAATAATTTACGACCATGCTCAAAATGATCAAGCAATAATGGCAACATATCCGTTGCAGTAATATAGGCATTTCGGTAGGTAGTTTTTAACAGCTTTGTAAGGTAACCGCATTTAGCCGATATTTCTAGAATATCCGAAAAATCCTTATCAATCATCCCTAATCGACTTATTATATCATTAGCTGCATGCTTGATAAATAAGCTGTTACTTATCCCCTCTACAGCATTATTTCGATGATTTTTTAGCTTTAATCTGTTGAATATATAATCCTCTTCGTTTATCTTCTAACTTTTGACCTAAAGTGTTAGTTTGGAATCAAGAAATAAAATCTCCTCCTTGCCAACTATATAGCCAACTATTTTGAATAAGTTCTCTCTGTCTTGCAGTGCGAATATCATCCCCTTTAACTCTATCTAGCCCTTCAAAATTCTCCTAAATACCTACAACTATAGGTTTCGTATTTTTATTATTAGGCGATAAAGGTTCTAAACTCAACAGGCTTTTTTCTGAAGGATTTAAATCCGAAGTTAGATCCAAATGCTCTAAGTAGACAGGCTTTAGTTGTTTATCATTACTAGAAACTTTTTTTCTTTCTATCTCTGAAATATTGTTCTCTGTCTTATTAGATTCGCCTAGAGATTTATAACTACTTATACACAACAATACTAATATAAATTTCTTTAACATAAATAACCCTGTATATTATTATAGTTAATATAAATTAAATAATATATGAATCAAGTGCTGAAATAAATTAATTATTTCTAAAGATATTATCTTCGTATTTTTTTTCTATAATATATTTTGTAATTCTCATTTCTTATATCATTAAACCATTGATCTTGTTGTTTTTTAATATAATAATTTAGGGAATTAGATTTACTTTTACTAGTTTGGAAATTATCTTCACAAAATTTTAAAAAACCTGATATTAAAGTTTCTACTCCATTAATCTCAGATTTTTTCTCAAGAAATTGCATAGAAAAATTAGTAGGATTATTATGTTTTAAATAAAATTGCTTATATTTCTCATGAATTTTATTTTCTTTTTTTATTTGTTGTTCTGAAAAAGATAATTTTTCCTCTAATAATTTATGAATTTCGGTACAGTCGCTCCAAGGTAATTCTATTGTTAGCTGCTCTTCCTGATATTCAAAATTATCTTGAATATTGTTAAAATCGGCATTTATTTTTACCGTACTTACTAATATTAAAAAACAAATTAAGAGTTGTGATACGAAGTTCAACTTGAAAAAGAGCAAGGAGTCCACGAGGCGAGGAGCGGAGCGTATACTTAATACGTGAACACTGCAGAACTTGTAGGATGACGCAGCCAATTTTTTAAGTTCAACGAGTATATTCATAAAATTAATTAATTTTAGCAGGAACCGGTATCATAATACTACTTCTGTATCTTTTATTGCCACTAAAAAGTGATTTTTTTTGAATTTTATTATTATTTACCGGAATTGTATCTTCTAAAGCCCCTTCATTATTATTTAGATAACTATGTAAGGATGCTTTATAAAGAGCCATATTACTTGCTATTTTAACTACATCTTGCTTATATTTAAACCCTAAAGAATAAGTGGCTGAGTGGTAATGTGCTATAGCTTTGTGCCAGCTTCCTAGCTGATTATATTTTGAACGTAAAAATTCTGCACCGTAACGAACATTATTATTTGGATCGAATGCCTGTTCAAGGGAATTAAAAGCTCCTAAATGATGTCTTAAATTAATCTGCATACATCCGACATCAATGCTCTCTTGCCCTTTTATAAGCTCTATTCTAACAAAACTTACAGCTTCTCTTTTCGTGTTAAAATAATAGCCTTTTCCTTCAACATTTACCGTCCAAGGCCATACTACTCTAATTTTACGGGTTGTATGTTTTTTCCCCGATTCTTTTAAAGCTATTGAATGTAATGTATTAGATGGGATGTTAAATTTTTTTTCAAAATAAGGAAAAAGTTTTGAACATTTAAAGGATTCAGCTATTTCAGGATCGGCAATAGCCAGATTTGAAAAGAAGAGAAAGGATAATAATAGGAGTAGTATAGTTTTAACGTCATTGCGAGGAAAGTTACGTAGTAATTGACGAAGTAATCCAGTAAAAAATTCTGATTTACAGAATTTTTTTATTGTTTTGCTGGATTGCCACGCTCTTTGTAGTCGCTCGCAATGACAATTTTGGCACAATTCCCAAACCATACCGGCAACGCTAAAATAAACTTGAGTTACTAATTAAGATAAACTAGCCTACCATAACTTATCTTATGAAGCAAGGGAAGTTATGAGATAAGAAACAAACAAGACTACTTATAAATCATTAGCGTCAAAATTATCTTTAGCAATACCTAATTTTTCTAATATTTGTTCAAGTTCTATTACTACAGGCTCTAACTCAGCTGACTTTTTATTAAAGTTAAAGTTTTCTGAGGTTAATGTTTCTTCATTTAAACTTGCAGTTCTAACTACACTAAATCTTACGCCAACTTCTTTAAGCCATTGATATGTATTATTAACATCTTCATTATTTCTATAATAATCACTACAATCATTTAGTATTACGTGAAATATTTCTGCTTTTAATGGATCGCTTTTAGTTACCGGTAAATTTTGAGCAAGTAACTCTAATATGTCCTTACCTTTTATAATAGCTTCATTATTATTTTTTGCTTCTTTTGAAACCTGCTCTAAGGACAACAAGCCTTGCCTTAACGCTATATTATCAATATTACTAGCTTCAATAAACTTTTTAATTTCGATAAGTATGCTCAAATAATTTGTCGTCTCTAGTGGTTTTACTGTATTTTTTTTAATTTTTCAACTAATGACTCTTTCACAAAAATATATCCTTATTTAAATCTTAAAAACCATGGAATATGGATTCTGAATTTTTGAAAACGGAAATTATATAATTTGTAAAATTTTGTCAATAAATATAAGGTTTGTGTATAGAAATTGTTAATTATTTTTAAGAAAAAAGGCAAGTATCATAACTTTCTTTATGGGAGTGTTGAGATATGAGTAGTAAGAGGTTATAATGTAATAAAAAAAATAAGAAAGTAAAGAAATGTCAGAGCATCAAATAACAATGGTCAGTTTAGATGAATTAGTTAGCACAGATCATCAATATCGTAGATTTAAAAGTTTATTTAATTTTAAAGCAGTTGAAAGAGAGTTATTAGTGCTAGAAACTGAAGCTAATTATAAAGGCTATGGAACATTACGGTTATTTAAATGTTTGCTTTTACAGTTTATGGAAGACTTATCTGATCGAGAATTAGAGCATTATTTAGCTGG
>NZ_JWSW01000026.1:0-2086 GCF_000828125.2 Rickettsia asembonensis
TTATCTCTCAACACTTCCTTAATGGGAAAATACGAGAGCTTAAACCTCCATTTAATACCGCCTATAATTTTTATTGTTTTATGTGCGTGGTCAACTTTAACGGCATAAACGTGACCGATCCAGTAAGATAAAGGTTTAGAGAAAAGCGTATAACGCCATAAGGGTGCATCATAAAAATCTTGTTCTAAAGTATAAAATGGGTAATTGAGTTTTATATCACCGTCTATAAACTCTCGTAATTCATTATCCGAGCAATCAGTACGAACTATATGAAGCCAAGCATTATGCTCATCGCCAGTTTTAATATGAATAGCCGGAAAAGTCGGGCTAACACAGTTTTTTTCAGCATTTGGGATATAGGAAATATCGAATGCTACTCCCATAGAATTAACCTGTATGCTTTTATAAGCATTCTTATATAAACAATTTCCTATATCATTAGCTACTTCATTATTTACTTCGGGATTATGCCAATGCAAAGCAAAATTTACTCCGTATAAAATAAGTAAAAATATACTAAGCAAAACTGTTAATTTGAGAATGTTTTTAGGGTTTAACACAATTTCTGACCGTTAGGTACTTTATGATCAGCTTTAACTAAGCATATATCGTTATTGTTATCCGGAAAACCTACTAATAAGAATTGAGATAAGAAGCCCGCTATATTTTTCTCACCTAAATTTACGCAGTCGACAATGGACTTACCTATTAAGATTTCAGGTGTGTAATGTTTTGTTATTTGTGCTGAAGTTTGTAGTATTCCGATTTCTTTCCCAAAATCAGCCCAAACTTTAAAAGCCGGTTTTTTAGCTCTTGGAAACTCTTCTACTTTGGTGATTGTACCGGAACGTAACTCCACTTGTTCAAATTCTTCATATGTTATAATTTTCATATTTTTATTATCTTTTTTTAGTTATCTCTTTTGCTTCTTTCCAAAGTTTCAGCATAAATTCTACGGATTGTCCTTGTAGATTCGGCAAATTATGATTTTCAGTAAGCATTTTTATTGCTTTCATACGTTTCTCAAATTTCTCATTTATTTTGCTAAGTGTTTCCTCAACATCAAACCCTGAAAAAATACACAACGAAATTGCCGTATGGAGCAAATCCCCTATTTCTTCCTGCACTCTTTCCGGCGGCTCGACATCGTCAATAGCTTCTTTTATCTCTCTGCACTCATCTATAGCCTGCTCTAAAATCATCTCATGATTCGGCCAATCAAAGCCATAGCCCCGTGCATCTTTCTCAAACAAAATTAAATTTTGTAGAGGATTCTTAGATTCTATTGTCATAATTTCTTTCCCATAGCTGTATCATCCGGCAAGCTTTCATACCCATCAGGATCGTTAAACGGCATTTCCATATAACCATTTTTTCTATAAAATTCTAATGCTGCAGGCGAAGATTCGGCATGAAGAGTTTTATAATTTTTAGATTTAAGCCATTCCTCACAAAGCTCTAAGAATTTACTACCGAAATTATTATTTCTCTTAAGCTCATCAATGACAATAATACGCATCGCTGCTCTTTCATCAGGCTATAGCTGAGTATGAGAATAACCTATTATTTCTGTGCCATGAGATAAAACTAAATGTATATGCTCCGGATGGTTAAATGTCCAAGTGTAAGGATCTTCAGTATTATTAGGACCAAAAAAATATTTTTGACGGAAATGCTTTGCAGCTTCCCACTCTGCTTCATTATTACATTTAAGCATTCTTAATGTTGAGTTCATAAAATATATTTGTTTAATAATTAACCATAATATATATTGAAGTTAAAATTTAAAATAATTTTATGAAAATATTTAATAGTTATCGTGATTCAATTTTTATCAAAGATCATGTTAAATCAAAGCATATTATAGCAGGCGATTATTCTTATTATTCAGGTTATTATCACGGCACTACATTTGATGATTGCGTTATGTACTTAGACGCAGAGGATAATCGTTATAAGTCCGATGAAATTGATAAGCTTATTATCGGTAAATTTTGTTCAATTGCTACCGGCGTTAAATTTATGATGGGTGGAATGCAAGGACATAATTATAATTGGATAGCATCTTGTAAGTGTTGAGAGATAA
>NZ_JWSW01000027.1:0-2678 GCF_000828125.2 Rickettsia asembonensis
AGAATATCAACGCTAACATGTTTTTTATATAACCATACCAAAACTTATTACCTCCTTTACAACCAATTTTAGATTGTTTATCATTTGCAACTTTAGATAAAGTCTTATTATTGAGCTTGTCATATTTTTGCTTCCTCAACTCATCACGTTCTTTCCAAAGACTAGCTTTTGAGATTAAATGAGAGGCATCCACAAAAGTAAATACCTCACTCATATAACCTTGCTTTCTTAGTTGATCTCTAAAGTTTGTAAATATTTTTGATAGTAAATTAGTACCTATCTTCTTACGTATTTTACTAAACACACAAAAGGACGGGCATCATAAAATAATTCTATACGAGAAATAATCCCATCATTAAATGATAATAATGAAGCACCTCGAAAAATACCGATAGGCTCTGGGCAGTCAAATTCAAGTGCTAGCATCACTTTATCATTAGAAGAAAATTTTTCACTGATTGTGAGATTTTTAAAAAACATAGCAAAATTTTTAGCAGCTTCTACAACTGATTCTTTACCATCCATAACTGATAATGGTCCTATAAAATGAATATTAGGATGCAAGCATGCGGCCATCTCTTTAAACTTCTTAGCACGCATAGAAGTATAGTAAGATACTGCTGTGTTTAGATTTTTATCATTCATATTATTCTCTACTAGTTTTTATACTTATGATATATTATTTTAAATACAATGTTAAGAGTAAAAAATGATTACTAATATTAAATAGTCAAAGAAATATATTTTGCAAAGCTAGAAATATTAATATAGATTAAGTACAAAAAGGAATTAGTAAGTAAAATGTCAAAAGATCAGAATTTAGACATCGAAAGAAAACAAGATCATATTGAAATTAATCTTACAAAAAACGTTGAATCTACGCTTACAAGCGGTTTTGAATCTATGCAATTTATTCACAACGCATTACCGGGAATTAACTACGATAGCATAGATACTACTAGTACTTTCCTTGGAAAATCTTTGCAAGCACCTATTCTCATTTCTAGTATGACCGGAGGTACGACTAGAGCCGGAGATATTAACTATAGACTTGCACAGGCAGCCCAAAAAGCCGGAATTGCTATGGGAATTGGCTCTATGCGGGTTTTGTTAACGAAGCCGGATACGATTAAGACATTTGCGGTAAGGGATGTTGCTCCCGATATCCCATTACTCGCCAATATCGGAGCAGTGCAGCTTAATTACGGAGTGACACCTAAAGAATGTCAGTATTTAGTTAATGCTATTAAAGCCGATGCCTTAATTTTACACTTAAACGTGTTACAGGAACTGACTCAACCGGAAGGTAATAGAAATTGGGAAAATCTTTTACCTAAGATAAGAAAAGTGGTTAATTACCTCTCTGTCCCTGTAATCGTTAAAGAAGTAGGATATGGTTTATCTAAACAAGTTGCTGAGAATCTTATAGAGGCAGGTGTTAAGATTCTTGATATTGCAGGGAGCGGAGGAACATCTTGGAGCCAAGTAGAGGCTTATCGTACTACAAATTCATTACAAAATCGTATAGCTAGTAGCTTTATTAACTGGGGAATTCCGACTTTAGACTCTCTAAAAATGGTGAGAGAAGTTTCAGGAAATATTCCGATTATTGCTAGTGGCGGGCTAAAGTCCGGTATTGACGGAGCAAAAGCAATCCGTATGGGAGCTAATATTTTTGGACTTGCCGGTCAATTATTAAAAGCGGCAGATATTTCTGAAAGCTTGCTTTCCGAAGAGATACAATTAATAATCGAACAGCTTAAAATTACCATGCTATGCACCGGATCACGCACTTTAAAAGATTTAACAGAAGCTGAGATAAAGTTGTGGTAGTTTATATATCAGTATTAAACTCAAAAACAACCCTTTCAGCTTTATAATCTCTTATAGAAGTAAGCTTAGTTTCTTCTTAATTGCCGGTTTATTTTCAGGAATAACTGAAACCTCCTATAACCCTTCATACATATGCCAAATTTACTTAGCTACTTCTCTACCTACTCCTTTATTTTGAAACCTTGCTATAATAAAAAATTCCCCCATATTCCAATCGATTTTATCATGAGTTCCAACTTTATTAAGTAATACAAAACCTGCTATTTCCTCATTTAATTTAACCAAATATGCTTTTCGATCTAGTTCTATAAAATATTTTTTATAATCACCGATTTCATATAAACCATCTTGCGGTAATGCCCAACCATATTTATCCGAGGTAAAACCACAATAACGTGACTCATATACATAAAACCGCCCCATATTTTGAATTAGAGGGTAATCAACGAGCGCAGCTGGGATTAACGTAATATTATTTTCAATCATTTTTTTATAAAACCGTTACTTGTCACATACATCATTCCATCAACGGTATGATCACCTAAATAATATTCAATAGGTGGATATCTAATACTCCAATCACTAGCATCAAGCATAATAGGCACAAGAATTTTTTTGAAAGAAATTTTAGAAAAATCTTCGACTTCTACAGGTGAAAAAGGATAATTGAACTCCTGAATACTATAATTATCTCCTTGAACTACTCCGCAACTTTGACATGTGGACATAAAATATCGTGCATTCACTGTAGCAGAGTAATTTATAGCATAATTATTAGTATATTTTAATATTTCTGAATAAGCAGACGAAGAAATATCTTGTATATAGGAAGTGTTGAGAGATAA
>NZ_JWSW01000028.1:0-18014 GCF_000828125.2 Rickettsia asembonensis
TTATCTCTCAACACTTCCACAATGTGCATAATCCTCTAACAATAAGATATTACAAATATGATTTAATTATTTGTATAATATTATCCTTAGTATATTGGGTATATTTAACAGGCGTATTTGTATATGTAATTCATTTACGTAATCTTGGTGAAGTTAGAATCGGTGATATTGCTTTTATTATGTCCCTTACTTTTTTAGTTACTGAAAATTCTTGGCATTCCACTATGGAACTTAAAGATTTTTTGGAAGATGTGGCCGCTTTTCGCTCAAGCTTTAAAATCATGCAAACCCCGCAAGATATTATAGATAAAGAAAATGCCAGGTCTTTCCATAATCCTTTAGTAAGAATTGCTTACTTTTATTAAACGATATAGTAACAAGATATATGCTAGACATAGTTTAAATAAAATTTACCTACTTAGCTAAGAATGCTGCCTTTTATAATCTAACTTAATCAGAGTTTATTCCTAAATAGTTATATTAGTATATAAGTATTGATTTTAAACCTGCTTTAAAGAAAAAAGTTACATCCCTAAGGCTTTTTTACCTTTAGATTGTTCTTGTTCAACTGCTTGAGTATGAGATTTGACTTGAGGGATTGCAAGATCGACTACATGTTCATATCTAACGCCGTTTTCAAATAAAACTTGACCGCATTTATTCACCTGAATAACATCTTCTTTAGAGAACTTATTTAAAATAACTTCCGTAATGTCGTAAAGGAATTTCCAAGATAATTCTATTCTTTCTTGTAATGTAAGCTTTTTATTTTCCGGTTTTTGACTATTAAGGGCAACATTTGGTGAATCATCAATATTACCTCCTTCAGTAGGTAATATATTTTTTTTACGTGCTGCTATTTTCTTATACATTAAAAATATTAATAATAATGCTAAGCAACCTATAGCAATTAAAATATGAGTATTAGAATTAGACACTATTTTGCTCTTCCTTGTTGTTGAGTTAAGTTTTGTGTTTTAGAAAGCATCGTAACTACTGCTTTACCTATATTAACTAAGTTAGCTATATCAGGAGCTAGCTTTGCAACTGCTAAGACCGGAGACGGTAATAAGTTAGTTTTTATTGTTAGACTTATAACATTTCCGAGTTCTTTACTTCCTGGTATTACTCCTACTATTTTTTTTATGTCACTTGCAATTTCCATAGCTTTTTCTACGGCTTTACATAAGGATTCTATCTTTTCGCCAAAAGAAGCTTCTGGATTTAATACTTTTAATAATTCTGTTTTAGCTTCATTTAGATTATCCGAAATAGTATTCTTTACAGAGTTTAATTTGTCAATATTTATATGCGGAATTGCATTTTCAATATTACTTTTTAGTTCTGCTATTTTTTCTTCTACTTCATCTTTGTTTTTTGGTATAGCTTTAGCAGCTTTTGCAGCATTCTCTAGTGAAGCTTGGTTATTAGGGTTTTTATTTGCTATTTCAATAATTTTTTGAGGCGGTTCTTTTGATATTTCTGAAATTGCAGCAATGTTCTTGGCTTTTTCATACATGTTTTCAAGCTTCTCATTAGATTTAGCTTCTTCCCTTATTTCTTTTATATCATTATGCAGTTTTGTTATTTTTGGCAATAGTTTTTCAGAGTCAATAAGATTATTTACTTTTTCAAGTATTCCGCTTGTTTGTATAAATATTCCAAGCATCGGTATTTGAGTGGATATAACCCCGACTAATATATTTTCTAATGATTCTATAATTTTTTTAGAAGCTCCAGGATAGAGTTTATCTAATTCTTGCTGAAATTTTAAAACTTGTTCTAAAACGTTTAAACATTTTTCTACAATAATTCCATCAAATAAAAAGATATCTTTTGTTTTTAACTGTTCTTGATATGCTTTCTCAAGTGCTTCAGATAAAGTAGCTAGAGATTCTTGGATTGCCCTATTAAAAAGTTTTTCTATTTTCTCTATATCGATATTTTCAGTGTGAGATAATTCATTTAAAGAATTTTGTAAAATATAAAATAAATGATCTTCTAAATCTTTTACATTCATTTTCAAAGATTTTATAAAACCGTTTAATTTTATTAAAAGTCTTTGTAGTTCTTCTTGTTGTTCTTTATTTAATCCGCTGAAACTAGAAAAATCAATTATAGACATAAAATTTATTATTTTGTTACCAAATATTAATTAATCTTAAAGCTTTATAACCGTAAAATAAAATGTAAAATAGTTATCATTGCCCTTGAGATTAATTTTTGTTATATTACGTGTTAACATTGCTACAATAGATTTATATTGTTTTATTGGGATATAGGTATATTCTTGAAAGATTAAACTAATCTAACTAACATATTATCAATTATTCAAAAAATTATGCGTAAATTAACTACATTTATTATCACATTATTACTAACCGGTTCGGCTGTCGCTGTTGATTTGCAGGAAGCTTTAACTGAAGGATATAAGAATAATGAGGATCTGAAAGCTGCTAGAATTAAGTTTTTGAATGCGATTGAGCAGTTCCCTCAAGCTTTCTCAGGATTTATGCCTAGTGCCGGAATAAAGATTGAAAGAAGTAATAGTAAAACCAAATATAATAAAAAATATGCAGATAGGCTTGGTCTTACTCCAAGAGAGACAGATAGCAATCAAGGTGCATTAACAATTGAGCAATCATTATTTAGCGGTGGTTCTAGTGTTGCGGCTCTTAAAGCTGCTCAATCAGGGTTTAGAACGTCACGAGGCGAATATTATGCTGGCGAACAAAAAATATTATTAAATTTAATAACTGCTTATCTTGATTGTTTTGAGAGCAAAGAGAAATATGATATTTCTGAAAGTAGGGTTCGTACTAACATACAACAAGTTAACACTGTTGAAGAGAAATTAAGACTAGGGGAAGCAACGGTAATAGATATGGCAACTGCAAGAGCAGGGCTTGCAGCGGCAGAAACAAATAAACTAGTTGCCTATGCCGATTTTCAAGGAAAAAAAGCAAACTTTATTAGAGTATTCGGAATAGATGCTACTGATATAACTATGCCTAATTTACCTGATAGATTACCTGCTTCATTAGATGAGTTAACAAGAAAAGCCGCTAAGTTAAATCCTGATATTGATTCGGCAAGACATAATGTAACTTCGGCGAAAGCTTTGGAAATGGTGCAGAAAGGAAAATTATTGCCGCAAGTAAGCGTAAAGTTGCAATCAGGTAGAACTAACTATAATCCACAAGATCCAGTTGTTCAAAATATAAACAATAAAAGCTATACTACTATTCTTTCGGTAAATATTCCTATTTATCCTGAAGGAGGAGCTCAATATTCAAGAATCAGATCAGCTAAAAACCAAACAAGAAATAGTGCAGTTCAGCTTGAAAGTGCGATAAAGCAGACACAAGCGGGTGTTGTAAGCGTGTGGGAAGGATTTGAAGCGGCAAAATCTCGTATTGTTGCAGCTAATCAAGGTGTGGAGGCCGCACAAATATCATATGACGGTACGGTGCAAGAGGAAATAGTCGGCTCCAAAACTATACTCGATGTTTTAGATGCTGAGCAAAAATTGTATGAAGCAAAAATAACTCGTGTGGATGCGTATAAGAATTCAGTACTTGCGGCATATCAAATGAAATTATTAACCGGCGAGCTAACGGCTCAAAGTTTAAAACTTAAAGTAAAATATTTTAGTCCTGAAGAAGAGTTTAAGACTATTAAAAAGAAAATGTTTATAGGTTTTTAATGTGAGTAAGGAAAATAAAAAGAACCAAGATATGTCTGTAGAAGACATATTAAAATCGATTAAAGGAGTAATTAACGATCGTAAAAATCCTATTTATGAAAATGATAGTGAAGATGAAGATATATTAGAGCTAACGGAAATAGTAAATCAAGATGAGGAAGAAAAGTTAATATCAACTAAATCTGCTGAAGCGGTAGGTAATATTTTTAAAAATTTTACCGATACTATTAAAGATAAAAAGCTGGATAATAATATCTCATCTAAAAATGCACTTGAAGAATTAGTCGTCCAGATGTTAAAACCGGAACTTAAAGCTTGGCTTGATAAAAATCTACCTGTACTTGTTAAAGAGTTAGTAGAATTTGAAATAAAAAAATTGGTGCAGAATAGTAAGAGGTAGGAGAGTGAATTATTGTCACCCCGTGGCTTGTAACTAGGTCCATGCAAACAACTTGTAGTAGTCAATTTTACTGGATACCGTGGTCAAGCCACGGTATGACAGGATAAATAAGGAATTATCATGTTAAATAAATTATGTAAGATATTATTTTTTATCAATCTGTTATTGGTTGCAGTGCAAAGTTATGCTTCGCCTCCGCCCTTACCGCCATCATTACCGGCTGCCGAAATAGATACTAAAGATAAGGATGTTAGCTCTAATTCCGATATTTCTTTTTTTGATAAATTTAAGCAATTTTTTAGTAAATCAAAAAAGAAAAATATCCCCCCTAAACAGCCAAATGAACAAACTAAATCAGCTCCTCAAGAAGAGCCAAAGCTAGCTTCACAAGAGCATACTGAAGCTGATGCGTCTGAACCTTTTATAGATACCGGTAATACGGCGTTGCCTAGTGTCACCGCAAGTAATGAACATGAAAATAGTACAAATTTAGCTTCTCATGATAACACACCGGATATACAAGTTACCCAACAAGAACCTAATGAATCGGAAACATCTGAACCTTTTATAGATATTGGTAGTGCAAAGTTACCTAGTGCTACAAGTAATGAAATACATGAGGAAGAAGTTGCTTCTAATGAGCATAAAGATACAAATTTAGCTTCTAATATTATAGCTCCTAATGTACTGAGACCGATAGTATCTATGCCTCCGGCTCAAGCAGGAAGTTATGTAGTGCCTCCGCAGCGACCGGTGCAAATATATAAACCAACCAATTTGCCGCCTGTGCATAGGCCTATTCCGCTTAATCCTCCGCCTGAGGCTAATAAAGAGGAAGAAAGCGTAGCACCGATAGCACCGCAATCTATACCTAATATGCCAGCTGTTTCTCCGTCTGTGGTTAGCCCGCCGGTAATCCAAGATACTACTACTACCCCTAGTACTATGCCGACAACGGTACCTCCTGCAGAAACTCCAGCAGTACCTAGTAATGTACCTGCACCTCCGGTAATGCCTACAAATCAACCTTCTACACAGCCTATAACACCTCCTAGCCCAAATACACCCGTTACTACTCCGTCTAAAGTAGTTCCTACAACTGATTCTTCGGCGGAAATAAATAACTCGCAAGAGACATTTGTTGCTGTTTCAGATGTCCCAAAAAAACAAGATTGGAATACTCCGCTTATACCAGTTGTTGTAGTGAAGCCGAATCAACCTCAGACTTTAGAGAAGCAAGTCAATAATAATAAAACTACAAATAATCAAGAGAAATCACCTCCGGTAAGTACTCCAAATGTCACGATTCAAAAACAAGATAATAAGGTGAATAATGAAACCTCGGAATCGATAACAAAATTCGTTAAAGATGAAACACAAATGTTACTTTTACCTGATGATGATATAGTTCTTGGTAAACTAACAGAGCAAGCGACTTTAGAGCAGATGGATATGTATGCATATATAGAGCTGTTCCAAAAGAAAGAAGAATGGATAGCAAGTGCTGAAAGAAGAAAAGTTGTAGAGAGTTTTATTAAATATGATAATGATATAAATAAAAAGAAAGATATTTATGCCAATCTATCTTATTGTAAGGCAGTAGATAATGCTTTTAGAGCAGTTGATAGAAGCAATCTTTTTGGGTTGCGTGCGTTACTTGACGTTTATCCAATATTGCAAGAAAAAAGTAGAAGCGGTGAAACATTACTAACTGCTGCTATTTATAACGATAATTACTATTTAGCAAAATTTTTGGTCATACGAGGTATTAAAATCTCTACTCTAAATGATGAATGCCAATATCCGTTAGATATTGCGTTAGCTCAAGGAAACGCTAACATAGCTTGTATGTTAATCAAAACTAAGGGGTATAACTAACAATATTGCTCGCATAATTGTCATTCCGCGAGCTTGTATAGCGGGATCCAGTCTTTTTTAATTGTTTTTATGGACCCCGTGGTCAAGCCACGGGGTGACATATGGAATTCGCTCCATACAACAATACTAACAATTTCTTTAAAGCTTAATTGCTTTTCTATATTAAATAGTTTAATTTAGGAAAGAAAATAATTAATTAAATCTCTAATATATGAGCGATTTATTCAGCTTTAACAAAGAAAAGAAAAATAAGCTAGTCGATAATAACTATAGTGCAAAAGATATTGAAGTATTAGAAGGCCTTGAGCCTGTTCGTAAAAGACCGGGGATGTATATTGGGGGTACTGATTCAAATGCTATGCATCATTTAGTATCTGAGGTGCTGGATAATGCTATGGATGAAGCAGTCGCCGGCTTTGCAAGTATCATCACGATAAAAATGCATCAAGATCATAGTATTACTATATTTGATAACGGTCGCGGTATTCCTATTGATAATCATCCTAAATTTCCTGACAAATCAGCTTTAGAAGTAATTTTAACTACTCTTCATTCAGGAGGTAAATTCTCAAATAATGTTTATCATACTGCAGGCGGATTGCATGGTGTTGGAATATCGGTAGTAAATGCTTTATCTAAACATTTAGAAATAAAGGTTTATAAACAAGGTAAATTATATAGCCAAAGTTATTCTAAAGGAGAAAAATTAACTGATTTAATATGTGAAGAAGCATCTAAAAGGCTAAGAGGTACATCAATAAATTTCACTCCAGATCCAGAAATTTTTAGTGAAAAATTACATTTTAATCCTAAAAAGATTTACGAGCTTGCAAGGTCAAAAGCTTATTTATATCGCGGTGTTACTATAGAATGGGAATGCGAAGTAGAAGTACCGTCAGATATACCTAAAAAGGCATTAATAAATTTCCCGAACGGTTTAAAAGATTATTTAAGTTCAAAAATAACTTTAGATAATTTAATTATTCCGGAAATTTTTTCAGGTAATATAGAGTCTACGCCGGACGAGATAAAACTTGAATGGGCGATTTGTTGGCAAAATAATGATAACTCGGCATTTATTCAATCATATTGTAATACTGTTCCGACTCCTCAAGGAGGAACGCATGAGCAAGGTCTTAAGTCGGCTATTTTACGTGGGCTTAAAGCATACGGTGAAATGATAGGAAATAAAAAAGCTGCTAATCTAACTATTGAGGATATTTTAGAAACCGCAAGCGTCGTACTTTCTATTTTTATAGCTGAGCCGTCTTTTCAAGGACAAACTAAGGAAAAATTAGTGTCAAACGGTGTAAGTAAACCGGTTGAGAATATAATAAAAGATCATTTTGACCACTTCCTTAGTAGCGATAAAGCTTTAGCTACTAATTTACTTGAGCATGTAATTGCTATTGCTGAGTTTAGAATAAGTAAGAAAAACGAAAAAAATATTTCCCGTAAAAATGCCACTCAAAAATTACGTTTACCCGGTAAACTTGCTGATTGCACACGAACTTCACCTGAAGGGACGGAATTATTTATTGTAGAAGGTGATTCGGCAGGAGGCTCTGCAAAACAAGCTCGTAATAGAGAAACGCAAGCAGTACTACCGCTATGGGGTAAAGTTCTAAATGTTGCGAGTTCTACGCTTGAGAAAATCGTTAATAATCAAGCAATACAAGATTTAGAAATAGCTCTTGCCTGCGGTAGTTTAAAGAATTATAAAGAAGAAAATTTGCGTTATGAAAAAATAATTATTATGACTGATGCAGATGTTGACGGTGCTCATATAGCTTCGTTATTAATGACTTTCTTTTTTTTACGAATGCCAAAATTGGTAGAAGAGGGGCATTTATATCTAGCTAAGCCTCCGCTTTATCGTTTAACGCAGTCTAATAAAACTTATTATGCAGACGATGAAGAGGAAAAAGCTAGGTTAACGGATAAATTATCGAAAGCTAGTAAAGCTAAAATTGAAGTAGGTAGGTTTAAAGGTCTCGGCGAAATGATGCCTGCACAATTAAAGGAAACTACTATGCATCCGGAAAAAAGATCGCTTTTAAAAGTAACTTTAGAAGATTTTCAAAATGTCGATAAAATAGTAGATGATTTAATGGGTAAAAAGCCGGAAAAAAGATTTCAATTTATTTATGAACAGGCTTTAGTTAAAATGGATAAGATTATTAACGAGTTGGATATTTAAGACAAGGCGTCATTGCGAGCGTCCTTAATGTCACCCTGTGGCTTGACTACGGGATCTTGTATCACAGGCTGTGTCCTAAGACCCCGTAGTCAAGCCACAGGGTGACAAAACACACACATATTTGGAGTATTATGTTATTACGTTTAATTATAACACTATTTTTTATTATAAATTCTATTTGCGCATTTGCAGAAGAAGAAAAAGAAACTGAAAATAAAATATCAAATCAGGAAGCTTATAAGCAATTTCAAGACGTATTTGAACGTATTGAAAAGGATTACGTACAGGTACCCGATAGGCAAAAAATGATAGATGAGGCAATTAACGGTATGTTAAACTCGCTTGATCCTCATTCAAGCTATTATACCGATGAGGATTTAGAAGATATTTTTACTTTTACAAAAGGTGAATTCGGCGGAATCGGTGTTGAAATAATGTATGATAGCGGAGCGATTAAGATAATATCGCCTATTGACGATTTGCCGGCTTTCAAAGCAGGGCTTAAAGGCGGGGATTATATAGTAGGCGTGAATGACGAGTTAGTCTCTACGCTTGGACCTAATAAAGCTATAAAAGAGATGCGTGGTACGCCTGGTACTAAGGTTAAATTGTTGATAATTAAGGAAGAAGAGGCAAAACCGCAAGAGCTAGAGCTTACTCGCGAAATAGTAAAAATCAAGCCGATAAAAGCACATTTAGAAAAAAATAATATTGCATATATACGTATAACTACTTTTAATGAGTCAACAATTTCTGAGCTGAAGGCAGCAGTAAAGAAGTTAAAAACTGAAAGTAAAGATGACCTAAAAGGTATAATTCTAGATTTACGTAATAATGCTGGAGGTATACTAGATCAAGCTATTGCCGTTAGTGATTATTTTATTGATTCCGGTGTAATTGTAACAACAAAAGGTAGAACTACATCAAGTAATAGCGAAACTAAAGCAAATGAGTTTTCGTTAAAAGCTCCCAAAGTACCTATGATAGTTTTAATAAACGGTAATTCTGCCTCTGCCTCGGAAATAGTTGCCGGAGCTTTGCAAGATCATAAAAGAGCAATAATACTTGGCACTAAGTCTTTTGGTAAAGGATCAGTTCAGGCTTTAACGCAAATCAATTCTAGGGCTGCCGTAAAACTCACTATATCTAAATATTACACCCCAAGTGGTCGTTCTATTCAGGCAGAAGGAATAGAGCCTGATATTTTAATTGAGCCGGCAAAAGTCGAATATCCTGAGGTGAAAAAAATAGATAAGCGTTTTTCAGAAAGTTCTTTAAAAAATTACTTAAAGAATGATAATGAAAAAAATAAAGATAATTCATCTAAAAATAAAGATAGCAAAAAAGAAACAAAAGCCAAAAATAATAAACAAGAAGAGAATGAATTATCAGAATTATACAAAAAAGATTATCAATTTGCTCGTGCTTATGATGTAATTACAGGGTTGATTATTAATAAGAAACTGGAAACGAAAGAGAAAGTTAAACAAGAAGATAAGTAGAGAGGATAATGTCATTCTAGGTTTTGCTGCATGGTTCGATTTTCCTCCTGTCATCCCGCGGCTTGGCCACGGGATCTTATTATTACAGACTGAGTCCTGAGATACCGCTACAAGCTCGCGGTATGACATTAAAGGTGACTGGATTCCCGCCTACGCGGGAATGACATACTGAACGTTCGTACAGTAGAGAGGCAAGCCATAGGATGACTTGAGCTAAAAATAACTACTAGGTCTCGTAATGAACCATAATAAGTATATAGTAAGATTGTCATTTATTATATTATTTCTTAATATTGTCATAAATATGATGTTTTATCGTTATTTTATGATAAAAGAAATGATAGTAAAACAAGTGGCTTTGGAACATACTAAAATTGTGGAACTTTACACTGATAATATTTGGAATACTCATCAGAACGTAATCAGTAAATTACATAAATTCGATTATTTAAAACTATTACAAGATCAAGATTTTATTAATTTTGCAAAGATTACCGCTCAATGGTTCACCAATCTTAATATTAATATTTCTCTCTACGATCTCAAAGGTAATAAATTCATCACTAGTAATATGTTACATATGTATAGTGTAGACAATTATAAAGATGATAGCTTGGTTGAGATATTTACTGCAAAAATCGATAAATTTTTTTTGAAATCCTTTACTTCAAAAGCTCCGCTTCGGGATGCTTTTGAAGGTATTACAAGTCATATATTATTACCAAGGGTAGTAATAGAAAATGAAAGTGATTTAACAGTGGAAGAAGCTTCTTTTGTTACTAGCTATATCCCTGTTATAGATAATAATTTAGATTTTCCCGTAGATGCAGTATTTGAGATTAATACTAATATTACCAGCCAGTGGCAAAATATAACCTCTCTTGAGCAAAAAGTTTTTATAACTTTTATCATTATTTTTATAATATTCTGCACTATAATTATTAGTAATACTAACTATGCTAGACAAATTATTGAGGAGCAGCTTGAAACAAATAGAAATTTAAAAGATCAAATAGTAAAAGTAGAAAAAACCAGATCTTCAAATACAAAGTTTTTTGCTAATATTAGTCATGAATTGCGTACACCACTTAATGCTATAATAGGCTTTTCGGAAATTCTTATGTCGGAAAGAGATGCAGAAAAAAGTAAAAATTATATTAAAGATATAAATGATGCTGGTAAACATTTGCTTAGTATGATTAATGATATTTTAGATCTTTCTAAAGCTTCTGCCGATAAATTAAAAGTAGATAGCATAGATCTTGATTTAAATAAATTAATTAGTTCTTCGTTGATACTTGTTAAGCCTCGTGCCGATCAAGCCGAAGTAGCTTTAATTAGTAAATTACCGAAAGAACATGTTGTTATAAAAGCTGATCCAAAGAGGCTAAAACAAGTATTCTTAAATCTTTTATCAAATGCCGTGAAATTTACAAATTCCGGAGGAAGTGTTACTATTGCACTTGAAAAAGATGAGTTAGCAAAATTAGTATATATAAAAGTTATAGATACTGGTATCGGTATTGAGGAAAAAGATATCCCAAAAACTTTATCGGCGTTCGGTCAAATTGATAGTAAGCTTAGTCGAAAATATGAAGGTACCGGGCTTGGGCTGCCGCTTACTAAAAAGCTGGTTGAACTTATGAACGGTAAATTTGATTTGCAAAGTAAGATAAATGAAGGTACCACCATAACAATAACTTTTACATATGATGGTAGTATAGAGATATAAACATTGCCTAAAAAGAATTGTTTGAGATAGAATGCCTATATGTCATTCCCGCGTGGTATTGTTGCGTAGATCGGTAAAACCCACTGTGTCACCCCGTGGCTTGACCACGGGGTCCATAAAAACAACAAAAAATACTAATAATTTTAGTATTTTTAACTGGATCCCGTGGTCAAGCCACGGGATGACAGAGGTGAAGTTGGTCCACGCAACAACGCCTTCCCGTGTAGGCGGGAATCCAGAAAAATTGTCTTATATATTGGTAAAAATTACATACTTGATAAAATAAACATATAAAAATAAGTTTTTTATATGTTTTACTGGATTTCCGCCTACGCGGGAATGACAATAAGGTCTTTATTAAGTGTTGTATAAAACAAAAGCACCTTTTTAGGTAATTCCGAAATATAAAAAATTGTGTGGAATATTAAAAATTTTTTGGTATTATAAAAAAATTATAAATTTTTAATAAATATATGAAGCTTATTATCTTATTATTTACTTTTTTATTTTCTATGTTTTCTTTTGGAGAAAGCGAAACTATTAAAGGAAAGCCTTTAAAATATGCAGCAAATAATGATTTTGAAAATAGACTAGATGAACAGGAACAAGAAATCAGAAGGTTAATCGGTAAAGTTGAGGTTTTACAGCATAAAATTGATATGCTAACGCAGAACTCAAATATTCTAAATCAAGAAGAAAATACTGAAGTTTTAGAAGCCGGTGATTCAAAAAAACAAGATGTTTTTGATATAGCTTTGCTTAAAGATATGCCAGATAATGCTCCTAAAAAACCTATTGCGGTTAATAAGGATATAGCTCCTGATAAGCAAGCTTACGATTTGGCTCTTGCTGTTTATAAAGATAATAAACTTACTGAAGCAAAAGATAAGTTTAAAAATTTTATCCAAAAATATCCTAACAGTTTGCTAATTAGTAATGCTTATTTCTGGTATGGGGAATGCTTTTTTAAACAAAAAGACTATAACGGAGCAGCGGTTAACTATTTAAAAGGCTATAAAGAGTCGCCGAAAGGAGCAAAATCTTCCGATGGGTTATTGAAGTTAGCACTTTCCTTAGGCGAGCTAAAAAAGACGACAGAAGCCTGTAATATGCTTGCTAAGCTTGATAAGGAATTTCCAACTAATAGAACTGCCGTATCCAAGAAAATGGCAGAAGATGCTAAGATTAAATTTGGCTGTAAAAATAAATAAAAATAATAAAATATGACTGATATTTTGGATGAAGTACTGAGTGATCAAAATGAAGAAAAAAGGTTAATTTTTTTCAAAAAGCTTTTACCTATAATAATAATCATTTCTATAATAGCTATTACTATAATGGTTGTTATTAATAATAATAAAGATAAAAGAGTTAAAAATAACCAAAAAAATGGAGATATTCTTGTTAAGACTGTTGGTTTAGAAGCAACAAAAGATAATGAAGAATTAGCTTTTAATACTTTAGAGAATTTAGTTACTACTAGTAATACTAAAATAAAAGAAATAGCTGCATTAGAACAAGTAGCCATAAAGATTTCGGAAAAAAAATATTCAGAAGCGAAAGACCTGCTTAATAAAATTATTGAAAATAAAGAATATTCCGAAATTTCTACTTCTTATGCACGTATTTCATGGTGTGGTCTTGTTATTGATGATCAAAATCTAGATATTCAAGATAAAGAAAAATTGACAAAATATTTAAACTATTTTGATGACGAGAAAAAACCTTTTTGGGCTACGGCAATTATCATAAAAGCTATGTGGGATATTAAGAATAATATGAAACCGCAAGCAGAAAAAAATCTAAAAAATTTATTAATTTCAAATAATGTATCTGATCTAATAAAAGATCAGGCTAAAGCATTGCTTGTAAATTTAAATAAATAATAATTTGTATTTAAGGAAAAATATGACAAAAAAAATAGTACTTCTGTTGTTACCTTTTATTTTAATTTCATGTAACGGGCTTGGACCAAAAAGGGTAAAAAATATTGTTGAGTTGACTCCTAAATTAGCAATTCAGACTAATGAGCCTATATATTTAGATTCTAATGCAAATATATATACATTTAATGCAAATATGCTTAAGAATAAACAGTATAGTTTTGCTAGAAGCAAAACAATTACTGAGCCGATTTTTATAGGCGATATGATTTATGCATTAGATATTAGATCGAATATTTCTGCATTTTCTATAGAGAAAAATAAGATTATTTGGTCTTATAATTTAAGTAGACATAAAAAAGATAATTATATAGGCGGCGGAATTTTGCACCATAACGGAAAATTATACGTAACATACGGTTCAAGGCTGTTAGTAGTACTAGATGCAAAATCAGGTTATGAAATAATTAGAAAAGAACTTCCGGATATTATTAGAATTAAGCCTATTGTGCTAGATGATAATACTGTCTTAGTGCAAACTATCAGTAATCAAACTATTGCTTTAAATGCAGAAACTTTAAAAACCGTATGGGAACATGAAAGCCTAGCGGAAGTTTTATCTGCTAGTTATTTTATGACGCCGATAGTACAGCATGATAATGTAATAGTAACTTATAATTCAGGTCAAGTACTTGCCTTAAATATAAAAAACGGTGAAGTAAAATGGAATTTTGAGTTTGCAAATCTTAATGATCGTACAGCTATACCGAATTTTGACGAATCAAGTATTTTATGTACTCCCGTTCATGATAATATGAATCTGTATATAGCAACCGGTCTTGGTAAGCTTATTAAGCTTAATATAGCAACCGGTAGTGTGATCTGGCAGGTAAATGCCGAGGATATTCAATCAATGTCTTTAATCGGTAATAGCCTATTTGTAACAAATAATGCTAGACAAATAGCAGCATTTAATCCTGAAACAGGGAAAGTAAAGTTTGTAGCTGATTTAAATGATGGAAAAGATCCTAAGAAACTAAAATCTGCTACTTTTTTAGTACCTTTTGTTGGAGTTGATAATAACAATAAGCGAAGTTTAAATGTTATTTCCGTTAACGGTGTTTTATATAGTTTTGATGTTGATAATAATGGATTAAACATGATACCTAATATTGTCAAAATTATAAAAAATATTCGTTATTATGGGCTAATGGCAAATAATAATTTATATTTTTCTACCGATAGAAAAATAATATTCGGAAGTAAATAAATTATATTTAACTTGACAGATAGCGGGTATTAATGCTATTAAATATATTTCTTGATTCTTTAATTTTAAATTCTAATTAAAATAGATACTATTGTGAAAACTTACTCGGCAAAGCCATCAGAAATTGAAAAGAAATGGTGGGTCATAGACGCAAAAAATATTGTACTAGGACGACTCGCTAGCAGAGTTGCTAATATGCTACGCGGTAAGCATAAGCCTAGCTTTACGCCTCATTTAGATTGTGGTGATAATATAATCATAATAAATGCAGAGCATGTAAAATTAACAGGTAAAAAAGCGAATCCCAAAGACGGAAAAATATATTACAGACATACAGGATTTCCAGGTGGGATAAAAGATACTACGGCAGGTAAAATCTTAAGCGGTAAACACCCTGAGAGAGTTATTAAAATGGCCGTAAAAAGAATGATTACAAGAAATACTTTAGGTGCTAAGCAAATGAGTAATTTGTATGTTTATGCAAATGGTGATCATCCTCATATGGCACAGCAACCCACTGTTTATGATTTTGCAAGCCAAAATCCAAAAAATAAAAAGTAATAGAATATGACCGAGTTAAAAATTAAAACAGAAAAAGTAGAAAAGCAGTTAACTAAAGAGCTTTTAAAACCGGTATTAAAAACTCCTAAAGAAAAAATAGATAATTCAGGCAAGTTTTATGCTACAGGTAAAAGAAAAAATGCTATAGCACGAGTATGGCTTAAAGTAGGAAAAGGAAAAATAGTTGTTAATAAAAAAACAATAGACCAGTATTTTCCTTCTGAAACTTATGTGAAAACTATCTTACAACCGTTTGTCTTAACAAAAACTATTGATCAGTATGATGTAATTTGTACTGTTAGAGGTGGAGGAATTTCAGGACAAAAAGGTGCTATTTTACATGGAATTTCTAAAGCTTTGGATAAATCTGCTCCGGATTTTCATGCTATTTTGCGTAAAGGCGGTCTTTTAACACGTGATTCTAGGGTAGTAGAGCGTAAGAAATACGGACAACGTAAAGCACGTAAGAAAACACAATTCTCTAAACGTTAAGATATTGGCTATTGTTATTGTTGCGTGGATGCCAAATCGTCATTGCAAGGAGCGAAGCGACGCGGCAATCTAGAAAAATAATAAAAAAATTCTGATTTACAGAATTTTTTTTCTTCCTTGCTTCGTCAATTGCTATGCAATTTCCTCGCAATGACGGATAAAGTCCACGCAACAATGCCTTCCCACGTAGGCGGGAATGACATAAACAAGCCTATACGACAACGCCTATGATCAATTATATAAACACTTCTCCCTTGGCGGGGTAGCTCAGTTGGTTAGAGCGACGGAATCATAATCCGTGTGTCGGGGGTTCAAATCCCTCCCTCGCTACCATTCATTCATCTTTTTGAAAGTTCTATATTAAACTGATTTGAACTTTGTGCTTCGTTGTTTATCGTCTCGTCTATTTAATATCCTCCTGTCTGTCACAAAATTGGGTTGAGTTTACTATAGAACTGTTAACAAAATAAATTTTAAAGCTAATTAAATTACTTTTTGCTACAAATTATTTTGTTAATAATTCCATAGTTTTTAATAAAATTTTGTATAAGATAAATATATAAATAATTAGGTATTGCTTACTAAAGAGAGATGTCATCCTGTGGCTTGGGAACTAGATCCAGTAAAACAACTAAAAATACTAGATGTTTAGGTATTTTTTTTGGATCCTGTGAATAAATCTATAGTACAGGACAGTTTTTGAAAAGACCTCGATATCATCCTTGCAAGGCATTGTCCGTGTGGATCGATTTTACCGCTGTCTCATCCCGTGGCTTGACCACGGGATCCAGTTAAAAATACTAAAATTATTAGTATTTTTTATTGTTTTTATGGACCTAGTTAGCAAGCCACGGGGTGACACAGTGGGTTTTACCGGTCCACGCAACAATGCTTCGTGGGAATGACATAGAATAGAAATTGTCCGGTACTATGTAATAAATCACTGGATGACATTGAGTTTTTTACTATTATCTCTCTTTAGTTAACAATACCAAATATTAGATTTCTTGTATAACATATCTTATAAAGAGGGATTTAAAAGATGCACGGAACACAGAACCGGAACGTATCAAATCTATGTGATGATTCAAGTACTGGATTACCTTTAGAAAGAGGTTATACAAGAAGTCTATTTTATATTAGGTTCTGTGAAGATCTCTAAAAAGATTTGATTTGCACTAAAAAATATCTCAAAATAACAAATCAATTAAAAACCTTTGCAAAGCCTAGGTCCTGTGCACTTTTAATAGAATAATCATAATTATTGCTCTTTTTAGCTGCAAATTATCAGATTTTTTTGAAATATGAATAACTATTCCTTCAAAAATCTTATTAATTTTCGCTTAAAAATATCTCATAATTATAATCATTAATCAAAAGTGCACAGAACCTAGCATTTTATGAAATTGATTTTAACAAGTATATTTATGAGCTTTCTTCCAATATATGCTAAATCCTTACCTAAAGGGTTCGTGTATCTGAAAGATATCGACCCTACAATTATTCAAAATATGCGTTATTATTCAGATGAAAATTTTGTTGGTAAAAAGGTAGATGGTTATAAAGCACCGGAAGCAATTTTAACCATAGAAGCTGCTAAGGCTCTTAAAGCAGTACAAGCTGAGATAAAAAAAGATGGTTATTCACTTATTATATATGATGCATATAGACCGCAAAAAGTCTGTACAACATTTTTTAAGATGGAGCAAAGATAATATTGATCAAAAAAATAAGGAAAGCTTTTACCCATATATAGATAAGTCTAAATGTTTTACACTAGGTTATATAGCTGAAAGATCCAGTCATAGTAGGGGTAGTACTGTAGATTTATCAATAATAAAGCTTCAGAAGGAAGTTAATAATAACCATGAAGTCATTAAGAGAAAATTGAAAGATGAACGTGTTATATCCTATTTAGATGATAATACGGTAGATATGTATACTTCTTTTGATCTATTTGATGAAGCTTCACATCATGACAGTAAATTAATTGATAAGCAATATTTAGAAAAACGTAATTATTTACGTTCTAAGATGCAAAAACATAATTTTAAAGCATGTCAGATTGAGTGGTGGCATTATACACTTGAAGATGAGCCTTATAAAGATCAATATTTTAACTTTGATATAGAATAGACTTCCTGCATAAGTCACTTCTAAAGGTAATTTGTACGTCAATTTGGTACTCGAATCCTCACGTACGCTTGTGTACGCTGCGGTTCGAGGTGAAGTGTCTCCTTCAAATTCCTCTTTATAAGATGACTTATGCAGGAAGTCTAATAAAAAACTATGACAGTATTAAGTGAAAAAAAATGTATTCCGTGTGAGAGCGGTATTCCGCCGCTTGAGAAAAAAGAAATTGATAAGTTATTAGTTCAAGGGAGTGTTGA
>NZ_JWSW01000029.1:0-17731 GCF_000828125.2 Rickettsia asembonensis
ATTTTGACCTTGATAAATATTATACAAAAATTAGAGCACCTTTAAAAGAGTATTTTCACAAGATAATAAACGTGTCAGATATATTGGTATTGTCAAAAATCAATTCTCTGAATTTATGAAGGCTATATGTTTTAATTTGAAACGATTAACCGTTTTAACGGGTAGCTAATATTATCATAGATAACGCATAGATAGTAACAAAATTTCTACTAATTTTGTATATACTAACCAAAATTTATCTTAAATTTAAACACAAATTTTTCCAAAAAAATATCCTTCCTGTAATTCTCTGCTTAATTCCTTATCTCTCAACACTTCCAGAAGAGCAAGAAAAAGTAGAACTAGCTGCACAAGAAGAAGTAAAGGAGGCAGAAAAAGCAAGAATTGCTGAAGCCGTAAGAGTTGAAGCTGCTGAAGTTGCAGAAATGCAAAATGCAGTAAAACAAGACGAAGAAATGATGGGAGCAATATATAATCCGATTCATGGTATTATCACTCAAATGAGCCGCAATATTATATCGCATAGAATGTTCTCTAGTGCTGCAGTTGCTGCGGGTGATGAAGATGAGAAAGTGTTAGATAAAGGTCTTTGGATTGCAGGTACTATCGGTACTAATAAGCAAAAAGGGACTAGCGGTTATAGAGGTCATGCTTCAGGCGGTACTATAGGTTTTGACGTCGGTTCTGACAACTTTAAAGATTTAGTCGGTATTGCTTATACTAAACTAGATTCAAAGTTTAAATCTAGCGGTAGCAGGTCAAATACTACCGTTGATAGCCATATATTAGCTCTATATGGTCAAAAAGAGTTACCGAAAAACTTTATGATCCAAGCTATGTTTGCTTACAATCATAATATAGTAAAGAGTAAAATCAATCGTTTAGGTACTATTGCAATCGGTAAATATAAGAATAATAATTATAACTTTGAAACCTTATTAAGTTATAATCATCTTATGAACGGCGGTATTACTCTTACTCCAAATCTTGGTATAAGATACGGTCACTCTAAAGACGGTTCTTATCAAGAAAGCGACGTAGGTATTCAGCATTTGAGTATTGCTTCTAAAAAGCAGCATTTATGGAGCGGTATTTTAGGTGGCAGCGTAGCTTTAGCTCCGCAAAAGATAGCTGAAGGTTTCAGTATTACACCAGTACTTCAAGTTTCTGTAGAAAATTACTTTAACAATAAGAGTAAAAAACTTAATGCTAAAGTAAAATGGAAAGATAGAGAAGTTAATGAAACTATCGCATTACCAAAGCAGTCTAAAGTCGGTTATAATATCGGTGCTAGCGTTTTAACTGAAAAAGGTAATATAAGTGTGACTTTATAGTATAACTGCCACTTACAGAAGAAATATCAAAGTCACCAAGGATTTGTAAAATTGAAAGTGAAATTGTAAGTTATTATTATTCCATGTAAGTTAATGAATGTCATCCCGCGTGGTATTGTTGCGTGGATCGGTAAAACCTACTGTGTCACCCCGTGGTCCATAAAAACAATAACAAATACTAATATTTTAGTATTTTTAACTGGATCCCGTGGTCAAGCCACGGGATGACAGAGGTGAAATTGATCCACGCAACAATGCCTTGCGAGGAGCAAAGCTTTGCTGCAATCCAGAAAAAATAATAAAAAAATTCTGATTTACAGAATTTTTTTTCTTCCTTGCTTCGTTGAATTACTACGTAATTCTTCTTAGCTCAGACGGAAAAGCAGGTCCACGCAGGCAATGCCTTGCGGGAATGACGAAGAACCATAAATAATACTTATTACTCGTCTCTTACTACTAAAACTGATATATCTGAATGACGGACGATTTTAGAAGCATTAGGTCCAAGCATATAATCTTTTAATTGTAGTCTGACTGCAGAGATTATTATTAAATCGGCTTTAATTTCATTAGAGTGCTTAATTATTTCATCATAAACGGCACCGTTACCTATATAATAATCTGTTTCAATTTCATCAGGAATATATTGTTTGATAAGCTCTTTAATTTGAGTTTGATACTTTTCTTTTTTCTCCGTTTTCCAATTTTTAGGTAAATAATCTTCAAACATTTTCGTACCGAATTCAGGAATTACATACATAAAATGTAATTTTGCTTGAAAGTTCGTTGCAAGCATTAAAGCCTTAGAAAGAATACCTTTTATAGATTTTTTATCATTTAAATCTATAGGTATAAGTATATTTTTAAATATAGTATTTTCAGACATAAGATATTGCTAGTTTTTATTTCTTACTGAATCATGTTTTGGTAGAACAAAATTTTTAGTATCGGCAAAATAATTAATATCGAGGTTATTTAATAAGTAATTAGAAAGTTTAAAATTTGCTACGTTTCTATGAAAAGCTCCAATAAATTTATCTAAAATATCACGATTCGCCTCATCTCTAGTTACTAGGATTGCGGATACTTTTATTGTAGTTTGATCATTGGTAATCCCTGGATATAAGCCCTTGTGAAGTATAGCTTTATGAAACGCTCTATTTTGTTTTATTAATTCTGCTATTTTATCATTTTCAATTGAAACGAAATCAACTTCACACTTATTAGCTATTAAATTTACTAAGTGGTTAGAGTGTCCAACCATCATTATTATGGCATCTATTTCCTTATTACAGAATTTATCAATAGAATCTTCATAATTAATATGTAGCTCTTCAGGTTCTTTAGAAAATTTATATAAAGAACGTATGGCATCATAAGTAATATTACTACTGGAAAATGCCGGACCGTTAGTTATTTTTTTTCCGTCAATATCAGCAAAAACTTTTATTTTATCCTCATCTTTTACAATAACCGTAAAAAACTCATCATGTAGATTAAGTACCTGACGTAAATTTTGCATTTTTTCTTGATCGTGATAATAACCTATGCCCTCATATGCTTCTACTGCAATATTAGCTTGTACTAGAGCTAAATCAATTTTGCCTTGTTGTAATAATTTTAAATTTTCTATACTGCCGTTTGTTGCAACAACTTCACATTTAATATGTTCATTATTTTTATCATCATTTGTAATAGTCTTGCATAAATCAAGTCCAATAGCATAATATCCTTTTAAAATAGAGCCGGTACCGATTTTAATGACTTTTGGAGCAGCATAAATATTACTGCAAATAAGAAATATGCTAATAATAGTAGCTAGTTTAAAATTATTCATAAAACTAATTTGAATTATTTTCAGTGTTTTGGTCTTCTTTATGTTCACCAAGTTTTAGTTCTAATAAATTAATAGAACCGATATTTATTCCTTTATCTGAAAACTCAATATCAAACTTAGCTTTTTCTATATTGTTGTAAGCCGAATTTACATCATTTTGATCTATATTTAATTGCTCGTCGGAAGCTTTATTAATTGCTTTAGCAATAATTGTTTTAATTATTTTCTTAGAAAAAATAATATTATTCGGTAATAATTTATCAACTATGAAATTATAATTTTCCAGCTCAAAATATAGTTTTCCTTCCGGTAATTTATTGGCAAAGAATTGTAAAGCACCGTTTAAATTAACTTTAGAATCATTATCACAAGTAAAAATAAATCTTTCTATATTAAAATTTTGTAAAATAGCTGAATCTTCTCCGTCTTCAGCGAATTTTAAAGAAGCAGCAATATCTAAATTAGCATTTTTAAAATTCAAAATATCTTTTTCTGAATAATAATTCATATTTAAAAATAAGGATATATTTTCCTCAGTTGCCAAATTCTGTTTTCTTATAAGAAATGCTAAATCATTAATTTTAAAGATTTCTTGATTATCTTTAAATATCGATAACGCTTTATTATTTAACTGAATTGATTTTAATATTTCTTTTAAATTATCATCTTTTGATATTTTATATAAAGGTTTATTAAATTTCCCTATGCCTTTTATGTCATCATCGCTGCGTACATCATAGGTAAATGTTTTATCACCGTAATTATCGACTTCTCTAATAAAAGGACCGAAATTAAGAGCAGCTCTTTTAGTACTAAAAGCTATATTTAGGACAATATTTTCACTGGTAAATTCTTTAGAATTTACATGATCAATTAATTTTACTTTAGGATTCGTTACGGTAATTTTCCAATTAAAAGGATAGCCTGAAAACTTAACTGCATTATAAGATATTTTAAGATTATCGGATTCAGAATTCTTAATTAAACTTACAACGTTATTTTTTATAGTATATGCAGTTGCAAACCATATTATAGTAAAGGCTAAAAACACAAAAAGAAGTATTTTACGTATCACTTTTTTAATCCATTATAATTTTATATTACGAGTAGCAGAAGGAAGGCGTACTTTTATGCCATCTAATTCTTCGGTTAAAATAATTTGGCATCCCAATCTAGAAGTATCGGTAAGACCAAAGGCTAAGTCAAGCATATCTTCCTCTGCTTCCGTAGTTTTTTTTAATTTGTTGTAAAATTCTTCTTCTAAAATAACGTGACAAGTAGCACAAGCAAGCGATCCTTCACAAGCTCCCTCAAGGTCTAGATCGTTACTATGGGCAATTTCTAAAATGGAAAGCCCTATAGGTGCTTCTACAGTTTTTTCTTCTCCATCATTTACAATAAATGTTACTTTTATTTTTCCTGACATTCTTCTTATTTTTCCTTATCTAAATTAGTTCGATTATATATAATATTTTATATATAACTGAGGTTATTTAATTTGATTGATATTTTTGCCTTTTAGCAAATCATTAATTATTATATTAAACTTTGTATTCATAGATTTTTTTATTTTGGATTTAAATTCTTTAATAGAATTGTTAATTAAGATCCGATCTCTAGCGTGAGCGGCTTCTTTTATATTATCTAATAAAGAATTAATTATAGATATCTCACTTTCCGATAATAAAGCTGTTAATTCTGCTATAGCACGTTCTATGCTAAAGATTAAAGCCTCTGCTTCAATTACTGCTTCTTGTAATAATCTTGTAGTATAATCTATTTTAGCATTTTTATAAGCGTTTTCTAATATAATATCAATCTCCGTTTTATCAATACCGTGATTTGGCTTTACTTCTATAGTATGTGATGTATTGCTGATTTTCTCATAAGCAGAAACGGATAATATACCGTCTGCATCAATAGCAAAAGTAATTTCGGTTCTAATATTTCCTGCTTTCATAGGAGGAAGTCCCTTTAACTCAAATCGAGCCAAGCTACGGCAATCTACAGCCATTTCACGTTCGCCTTGCAATATATGAAATTGTATGCCGGTTTGATTATCGGCATAAGTCGTAAATTCTTTTACTACCGAAATAGGAATCGGAGTATTACGCATAATGATTTTTTCAACTATACCGCCATATAATTCCATACCCAGCGATAAAGGTACTACATCAATCAATAATGAATTTGTATGGGGTGCTATTAAATTTTCTGCTTGTAATGCAGCCCCCCATACAACTGCTTTATCAGGATCAATATCTGATAGAATATCTACTTTAAATGCTTTATATAATTCGTCTTTTATTAAAGGAATGCGGGTTGCACCTCCTACTAAAATAACTCCGTCTATATTTGGATTTCCTGCTTGTTCTAAACATTCTTTAGCTATATTGATAGTACGTTCTACTAAAGATAAAATTAATTGCTCCAATGTTTGCTTATTAATTGATATATTGTCATTATTAAAACTATCTTTATATGTTAAAGTTTCTTTTGCTTTTTTTGCAAGTTGTAAAGTATTTATAGAATTAGGTAAATCAAATTTATTGCAAAGATATTGTGTAATTACTACATCTATATCGTCGCCACCAAGCATATTATCGCCGTTTGTTGCTATAACTTGAAAAATGCCTTCTTGTATATTAAGAATAGATACGTCAAAAGTGCCGCCGCCTAGGTCATATACTAAATAACAACCGCTTTGATTTTTGTTTAAGCCATAAGCATAGGCAGCTGCAGTAGGTTCGGCAATTAGCCTTAATACTTCAAAACCTGCTATTTTAGCCGCAAGCATTACTTTGCCTCTTGCTGCATCGTTAAAATGTGCAGGTACGGTTATAACTGCTTTAGTTATATTAGTCTTTAATTGTTCTTCTGCTTGATTTTTTAGGTAAATAAAAACTTCTGCTGCAATCTCAGGAATTCGCATCTTCTGATTAGCAAAATTTAGCTTAAGCTCACTACTATAGTCAATTGATTTGGACTCGCATACATCGTCACTCGTCGCTCTCCTATTAGTTATAGGCTTCGTTCCTTGCTCCTTGTATCCAAATCCAACTGAATTGACTATATCTATGTCGATATAATCTTTAGCTAAAGAAAAAAGTGCCGGAGTATTCAGAATTTCTTTTAATGTTTTACCGAATAGTCTTTTAATAGAACGCAACCCTTTATTATTACCTATTATAAAATTTTTATTTGTAAAATCTATAGTAGTTGGAATTAGTTCTTTATCATCTCTAGATTTAATAACTTTAACTTTTCTATTAGTTGCAATAGCTATTAATGAGTTAGTAGTGCCAAAATCGATACCGACTGCTATTTGTCGTTCTTGGTTAAAATCAGCTTGCTCCGGTTCCCTAATTTCTATTATTTGCATGATTTTATTTTTTCTTGCAGTTTATGCAGTAATGTCCCAATATATTTAAGCTTGCTAGTTTTTATAGTTGCGTCTGATAGATTTTGTTCTTCAAAAGCTTGTTTTAAAGAATCAATCTCAAGCTTTTTCATTAATTCATATTTGTCTTTTATTTTTTCTAAATCACTAAATAAGATTGTATTTTCGATTATTTCCATTTCATCCCAGAATATGCTTAATTCTAGAGGCGAAAGTAAACTACGTGTCTTTTCGTCATTCAAATTTATATTTTGCAAAAGCAGCATATATTCAGCACGCTTTAAGGCATCTTTAAGAGTAGAATAAGCGTTATTTAATTCAGCCGCAGTAATTAGATTTTGTTCCTTTTCCTGTAAAGTTTTTGCTTTATCGGGATGATATTTTACCTGCATAGCAAAATATTGCTTTTCTAATATCTTTAAATCAATATTATAATCTTGCGGAAGTCCTAATAATTGAAAATAATTTTGCACTGTATAATTTTATATTATTTTAGATTTTGTTGCATGGCTCATGTATGTCATTCCCGCTTTCGCGGGAATGACATACATGAGCCATGCAGCGATATCAATTTTTCAAATTAAACGAGTATACATTAAAAATTAAAAAAATACAATTATGGAAGTAGATCTATTACATTTTGAAAAAAAATATCATAACTATATTGTAGCAGGTATAGATGAAGCAGGTAGAGGACCGCTAGCAGGTCCGGTAGTCGCAAGTGCCGTTATAATAGATAACGCTAATATTATACCGGGTATTAAAGATTCTAAAAAACTTTCTAAAAAGAAGAGAGAGTTATTATATGAGCAAATAACTAGTAATTATGTTTGGGCAACTGCTATTATTTCTCATACCGAAATTGATGAAATTAATATATTAGAAGCGACTAAAAAAGCTTGCTCTGTTGCTGCGGCAAATCTTAGCCTTAAGCCGGAGATAGTTTTGGTCGACGGCAATATGCAGTTTAATGATGAAAGATTTGTTAGTATAGTTAACGGTGATAATTTATCGTTATCGATTGCTGCGGCTTCTATTGTTGCAAAAGTTACTAGGGATCGTTTGATGCTAGATTTAAGTACTGAATTCCCACAATATTTATGGCACAAAAATTCCGGCTACGGTACAAAAGAACATATCGAAGCTATTAATATACACGGCCTATCACCGTATCATAGAAGAAGTTTTAAGTGTTGTTAATGGGCGTTGTTGTGTGGATCGAAAAACCTGCTGGGTGTCATACCGTGGCTTGACTACGGTATCCAGTAAAACAACTAAAAATACTAATATTATTAGTATTTTTAACTGGATCCCGTGAATAAATCACGGGATGACAACACAAAAACCGAGCCATGCAACAAGGCTGGCGGGGCCACGAGGTGACAATCGGGTTTAGCTCAACTCAAGTGCTGCCTCTTCTAGAGTTTTTAGCTGATCACGAAGTTTGGCGGCTTGTTCAAATTCAAGATTACTTGCGGCTTTAAGCATGTCTTTCTTTAATTTTTCAATATGGGCTTTTAACTTAGCAGGGTTATCAAATAAAGTATGAGCTTGTTTTTTATCAAGCTTACTATCAACTTTCTCAAGTTCTGCTAAAGCATGGATAGCATGGTTAATAGTTTTTGGAATTATGCCGTGCTTTTCATTATATTCCTGCTGAATTTGCCTTCTACGCAATGTTTCACTAAGAGCTTTATCGATAGATTTAGTCATTTTATCAGCATAAAGTATAACTCTGCCTTCACTATTTCTTGCAGCTCTTCCGATTGTTTGTATTAACGATACTTCAGACCGTAAAAATCCCTCTTTGTCTGCATCAAGTATAGCAACTAAGCCGCATTCAGGAATATCAAGCCCCTCCCGAAGTAGATTAATACCGACTAAAATATCGATAGTACCTTGCCGTAAATCTCGTAAAATCTCGATACGCTCAAGCGTATGAACGTTAGAATGTAAATAAGAGGTTTTATATTTTAGCTCCTGCAAATAGGCGGTTAAATCTTCTGCCATTTTTTTAGTTAAGGTGGTGACTAGAATACGAAAACCTTTAGCTATAGTGGCTTGAATCTCGCTAATTAAATCTTCAACCTGATTGGTGGCCGGCTTTATAATACATTCGGGATCAAGCAGTCCCGTAGGTCTGATAATCAACTCTACTACAGTGCCTCCGGTTTCTTCTAGCTCAAACGGTCCCGGGGTTGCTGATACAAAAACGGTTTGCGGTCTAAATTTTTCCCATTCTTCAAATTTTAAAGGTCTGTTATCAAGAGCAGAAGGCAGACGAAACCCATGCTCTACCAATACTTCTTTTCTTGCTCGATCACCGTTATACATCGCTCTAATTTGTGGTACGGATACGTGGCTTTCATCAACAAATAATAACGCATCTTCCGGCAAATACTCGAATAATGTCGGTGGCGGCTCACCGGCATTACGACCGGTAAAGAATCTCGAATAATTTTCAACGCTTTTACAGCTGCCTGTTTCCATTAACATTTCAAGATCATATTGAGTACGTTGATTTAGCCTTTGAGTTTCAAGCGGTTTATCTTGCGACTTTAAGAACTCTAAGCGTTTTTGTAATTCTTCTTCAATGCCTGATATGGCACTATTTACCGTTTCTTGCGGCATCACGAAATGTGAATTACCAAAAACCATAGCTTTATCGAGCTTAGCAAGTTTCTCGCCCGTTAGGGGATCAAATTCATGTATATATTCAAGTTCATTACCGAAAAATGATAAACGCCAAGCTTTATCGCTATAATGTGAGGGGAAAATATCGATGTTATCGCCTTTAACCCGAAAGCAGCCGCGCTCAAACCCGATGTCATTACGCTCATATTGCAGATTTATCAAATCATTTAGTAGTTTATCACGAGGATAGCTTTTACCAGGTTCTAGATTAACCGTCATCTGATAATACAAATCAGGAGAGCCAAGCCCGTAAATACAGGAAACGGAAGAAACTACTATAACGTCACGACGCTCTAATAATGATCTTGTAGCAGAATGACGCATTAAATCAATCTGCTCGTTAATTGATGAGTCTTTTTCTATAAAAGTATCGGTACGTGCTATATAAGCTTCGGGCTGGTAATAATCATAATATGAGACAAAATACTCAACGGCGTTCTTTGGAAAAATCGACTTCATTTCTGAATAAATTTGAGCAGCTAAAGTTTTATTATGTGCCATTATCAGAGTAGGGCGATTAGTTCTCTCTATAATATTCGCCATAGTAAAAGTTTTGCCTGACCCCGTAATACCAAGCAACATTTGTGAGCGTTTTTTACTATTTAACCCTGCTATAATTTCATCTATTGCTTTTGGTTGATCGCCTGCCGGTTTATATTCTGAGATAATAGAAAAATTATTCATGTATTTTTACTTGCTTTAAAAACTATAGTTTAAGATAATATATTAAAATCTAACAAAAAAATATAATATTATGAATAAAGCTATATTACACACAATTATTATTTATACTCTCGCTAGTTGTCCTTATTGTATAAAAGCTAAAGCATTGCTTGATGAGAAAAATGTTGTTTATGAGGAAATTGAAGTAAGTAATTTTACTCAGGAAGAGAAAGAAAAATTTATTAAGAAATCCGCTGGAAAAAAGACCGTCCCGCAGATATTTATAGATAATATACGTGTTGGAGGTTGTGATGCTCTGTTTGATCTTGAAAAAGAGGGAAGGCTAGATAAGTTGTTAGAAAATCAGCCGAAGAAGACTTCACCTGCAGCTGGGGCATAAGAAACGAAAGGACTAGTTCTATATCATTCCCGCGTAGGTGGGAAGACGTTGTTGTCTGGGTGCCAAATCGTCATTGCGAGGAGTGAAGCGACGTGGCAATCCAGAAAAATAATTAAAAAAATTCTGTAAACCAGAATTTTTTACTGGATTGCTTCCAATTACTTCGTAATTTTCCTCGCAATGACGGAAAACCGATCCACGCAACAATGTCACGCTGGAATGACATAGAATACTACAATAAATTACATTCACAAAAACTCCAAAAATGTCCAAAAACAACAATCATAAAAATTCATTCTATTTACTTCTGTCTTATTTATGGTCAAAGGATTTTGATATACGCCTGCGTATTGTTACGTCTCTTATTTGTCTAGTCATAGCTAAAGTAATAAATATTTTCGTTCCGATTGTTTATAAATATATAATAGATGGGCTAAATAAAAATTTTGCTCTTTCGGTTATTATAGGGATTATTGTTGCATATGGTGGAACAAAAATATTGGTACAAATATTTAGTGAGCTGCGAAATATTATTTTCTCAAAAGTAGGACATCAGGCGACTCGCTTAGTTGCTCTAAATGTCTTTAAGCACATGTATAATTTAAGTATGCGTTTTCATATTACTCGGAAAACAGGAGGCTTAAGTAGGTCAATAGAGCGTGGTACTAAAGGTATTGAAGCGGTGCTGCGTTATTCATTATTTAATATTTTTCCGACAAGTGTAGAAATTATACTTGTAAGCGGGATGTTATGGTATGTGTACGGTATTTGGTTTGCCGTAACTATTTTAATAACAATGATAGTTTATGTCGGTTATACTTTCCTAATCAGTACTTGGCGTATTTCTTTTGTAAGGGAAATGAATCAAAGCGATAACACTGCCAATAATAGAGCAATCGATAGTTTGTTGAATTTTGAAACCGTGAAATATTTCGGTAATGAAGAATATGAGGCGGATAAGTTTAATGAAGCTTTACAAACTTATGAAAAATCAGCCACTAAAACTACTAACAGCCTATCGATTTTAAATATCGGGCAGGATGTTATAATATCCTTAGGGCTTGTTAGCCTTATGATACTTTCGGCAAATGCTATTGACCAAAATAAAATGACTGTTGGCGATTTAATAATGGTTAATACTTACTTGTTTCAGCTATCAATTCCGCTTTCAATACTTGGCTTTGCTTATAGAGAAATTAAAAACGCCCTAGTTAGTATGGAAGATATGTTTAATCTTTTAGATATACCGGCAAAAGTAGAGGATGCTGTGAATGCTAAGGAGTTAATTATCTCAAAAGGTGAGGTTAGTTTCGATAATGTTAGTTTTGCTTATAATCAGGAACGTCCGATTTTGCATAATATAAGTTTTACGATAGGAAGCGGTAAAACTTTAGCGGTGGTAGGTAGTAGCGGGGCAGGGAAATCAACTATATCACGTTTGCTGTTCAGATTTTACGATATTAATAGCGGTAGCATTACTATAGATAATCAAGATATACGAGAAGTCACGCAGGCGTCGCTACGTAAATCTATCGGGATTGTTCCGCAAGATACCGTACTATTTAACGATACGATATATTACAACATCGCATACGGTAATAATGCAGCAAGCTATGACGAAGTTATAGCAGCCTCAAAAAATGCTCATATTCATGAGTTTATCAGCACGCTGCCTGAAGGGTATGAGACGCAGGTAGGCGAGAGAGGTTTAAAACTTTCAGGCGGTGAAAAACAGCGTATTGCAATTGCAAGAACCATCCTAAAAAATCCAGCAATATATGTTTTTGACGAAGCCACTAGCTCGCTTGATACTAAAACTGAAAAGCTAATTCAAGCAAGCCTTAAAGAGATCTCGGCACGCCATACTACTCTTATCATTGCTCATAGACTATCAACTATTATCGATGCAGACGAGATTATCGTTTTAGATAACGGCTATATAGTAGAACGAGGCAACCATAAAACCTTGCTACAGCACAAATGCTATTACGCAGAACTCTGGTATAAACAGCAGGAAGAGAAAAGTAAATAAAATATGGCATTGCAAGCGACTAATATATCGTTCCTGCGGGGCATTGCCCGCGTGGATACCCAAGTCGTCATTGCGAGGAGCGAAGTGATGCGGCAATCTAGAAAATAATTAAAAAAATTCTGTAAATCAGAATTTTTTACTGGATTACTTCGTCAATTACTTACGTAATCTCCTCGCAATGACGAAAAAACCGATCCACGCAGGAATGACATGGATAGCTAATTGACTTTTCAAAAAAACTGAGTAAAATCTCTTGCAAGAATAGCGGTAGCGTTATTCTGGGGTTTCAAAACCCTTTATCACAGATGGTTAGCATTATCCATTTAAAAATGCTCCTCAACTTTGTCATGGTTGGGGTGATTTTAGCTATGTTCAGGGTTTAAAGTGCAAACTTTAAACCTAAAAGCTATTATAACTGTTCTGTGACGGTTCTTTGAACGCTCCAACCACCCAAGGTTAAAATCTTCGGTGGTTGAAACTTAAGCAATTTAAGTTTAATCAATCGGGAGCAATTACATGTTCAATAAAAATAATAAATTATTATCTAAAATATTACCAATTTCTAAGAAAAATAAAGATTATAGTAAACTGATCCCCACTTTGTGCTTCGTTGTCTGCCCTTTCGCCTATTATTATAGGCTTCGCTCCTCACGTCTGTCACAAAATGGAGCTGAGTTTACTAAACTAAGAGCTAAGTTTAAACAAAGGTTAGAAGAACAGGTAACATTAGATGATATAAAAAGAATAGAGCAACGTTCATTATATTTAGAAAGTATAAAATAATTCTAATATATAAATAAAGTTTGTTAACTTTTACGATTATATCATTGCCTAGAAGCGGTTGATATCGTCATTGTGAGCGACTAAAGACTTTATTGTATGACTTGTTTATGTCATTCCTAGCTAAAAGCGGGAATCGACTTTGTCATCCCGTGGCCCCGCCAGCCTTGTTGCATGGCTCAAAAAACGCCTTCGATGTCATGCCATGGCTTGACCACGGTATCCAGAAAAACAACTAAAAATATTAATAATATTGATATTTTTAACTGGATCCCATGAATAAATCACGGGATGACAGGAGAAAAATCAAGCCATGCAACAACGCCGGCTTGACCACGGGGTGACAGCTAAAAGTACTAGATTCCTGCTTTCGCAGGAATGACATCGGTAGCTTAAAACAATGCCACGATTATAAATACAAGCAATCCTTGAAAGAAATTTATTATGTCTCTATAATTAAAGATAATTCATTAAATTTAAGGCTAAATAATCGTGACTGATCAAAATTTTTCTAATTTAGTACCGGTAAATATCGAAGATGAGATGAAAGTATCTTATCTTGATTATGCTATGAGTGTTATAGTAAGTAGAGCTATACCGGATGTTCGGGACGGCTTAAAGCCGGTGCATCGCCGAATTATCTATTCTATGCATGAAGCCGGTAATCATGCTAGCAAACCTTATAGAAAATCTGCAAGAATTGTCGGTGACGTGATGGGTAAATACCATCCGCACGGTGACAGTGCTATTTACGACTCGTTAGTACGTATGGCACAAGATTTTTCCTTACGTTTACCGCTTGTAGACGGGCAGGGTAATTTCGGCTCGATGGATGGTGATGCGGCGGCGGCAATGAGATATACCGAATCTCGAATGGCCAAAGTTTCGCATAAGCTTGTCGAGGATATCGATAAAGAGACTGTCAGCTTTAACCCTAATTACGATGGTTCTGAAGAAGAGCCTTCCGTACTTCCTGCAATGTTTCCTAATTTATTGGTTAACGGTAGCGGAGGTATTGCGGTCGGTATGGCAACTAATATCCCTCCGCACAATTTAGGTGAGGTTATCGATGCTTGTTGTTTATATATAGATAATAACGATATAGAAATATTAGATTTACTCGAAATTGTTAAAGGACCGGATTTTCCTACAGGCTCAATGATTTTAGGCATTAGCGGTATTAGATCGGCATATCTTACCGGTAGAGGTAGTATAATTATGCGAGGTCGAGCCGAGATTGAGAATATCGGTAATAGCCGTCAAGCAATTATTATTACCGAAATACCGTATATGGTAAATAAAGCAAGGCTTGTTGAAAAGATTGCTGAGATGGTTAAAGAGAAACGTATTGAGGGTATAAGTGATTTACGTGACGAATCGAATAAAAACGGTGTAAGAATTTTTATTGAGTTAAAGAAAGATGTAGTTGCTGAAGTAGTCTTAAATCAAATATACGCATGTACGCAGCTACAAACTAGCTTTGGTGTTATTATGCTTGCTCTTAAAGACGGGCTACCGAAAGTGATGAATTTGAAAGAAGTAATTGCAGCTTTCGTTAGTTTTAGGGAAGTGGTAATTACTAACCGTACTATATATTTACTCAATAAAGCAAGAGATAGAGCACATATTTTACTAGGGTTAACCATTGCCGTTAGTAATATCGATGAAATAATACGTATTATTAAAGCTTCAAATGACCCGAATGCAGCTAAACAGGAATTAATGGCACGCAGCTGGGATGCGTTAAATATTCTACCGCTTGTGAAGCTAGTTGATGATAAAGCAATGTTAAATGAGCAAGGCAAATGTAGCTTTACTGAGGTGCAAGCTAAGGCAATCTTAGAAATGAGGCTACAACGTCTAACCGCTATGGAGAAAAACAAACTTGAAGAGGATTTAAAGAATCTCGCTACGGAAATTGCCGAGTACCTTAATATACTTGGCTCTCGTACAAGGTTACTTGAGATTTTAAAGGAAGAGCTAATTAAAGTTAAAGAAGAATTTGCGACTCCTCGTCTTACTTCAATTGAATTCGGTGAATTTGATCAAGATATAGAAGATTTAATTCAGCGTGAAGAAATGGTAGTAACCGTAACGCTTGGGGGGTATATTAAGCGTGTACCTCTAAGTAGCTATCGTTCGCAAAAACGCGGCGGTAAAGGAAGATCAGGGCTTTCAATGCGTGATGAAGATATTACCACGCAAGTTTTTGTCGGTAGTACTCATACGCCAATGTTGTTCTTCTCAAATATAGGTCAGGTTTATAGTTTAAAACTGTATAAATTACCTTTAAGTAATCCGCAAGGTAAAGGAAGACCAATGGTTAATATATTACCGTTGAAAGAAAATGAGCATATTACAAATATTATGCCGCTACCTGAAAATCAGGATGAGTGGGATAATTTAAATATTATGTTTGCAACTGCTAAGGGTAATATCAGAAGAAGCGATTTATTAGATTTCAAAAAGATTCAGTCGAACGGTAAAATTGCTATTAGGCTTGATGAGGACGATAAATTAATAGACGTAAAACCATGTAAAGAAGACGAGCATATTTTACTTGCCACCAAAGCCGGTAAAACTTTAAGATTCCCTGTTGAATCGCTGCGTGTTATTAAGAGCCGTACTTCCGACGGAGTACGAGGTATGAAACTTGCCAAGGAGGATTCCGTAATTTCTATGACTGTGCTTAAAGGCATTAGCAGTACAAAAGAGGATAGAGATGCTTATTTAACAGTGCCATGGGAAAAAAGGCTTGAGATTGCTAAAGGTGAGGAGTTTAACCTTGAAGAGTTAAGTGTAACTTTGACTGCAGATTCTATTTTAGAAATGGCAAATTCCGAAGAATTTATCTTGACGGTTACAGAGAACGGTTTTGGTAAAAGAAGCTCGGCTTATGGCTATAGAATTACTGACCGTGGCGGCAGCGGTATAATCAATATGGATATTAACGACAAAACCGGTTTAGTCGTCGGTGTTATGCCGGTTAAAATGGATGATGAGCTAATGCTGATCACCAATAGCGGTAAGTTAATTCGTTGTAAACTTGAGTCAGTGCGTATTACGGGACGTAATACTAGCGGCGTAATCCTATTTAAGCTAGATGACGGTGAAAAAGTCGTATCTGTCTCTTTAATTGCTGAAACTTCTGAAAGCGAAGAAGATAGTGAATTAGAGGAAGAGGGATTAGAACAATCTGAAGAGGTGTAGTAGTTGTTACGAAGATAGGTAAATGCTCGTTTTATGTCATTCACGCATGGCATTGGCGTTGTTGCATAGCTCGTTTATGTCATTCCAGTAACGGCGGGAATCCAGTAAAAAAACATAAATACGGCAAGTTTTTAAAATTAAAAGCTCGCTTTATGCTGGATTCCCGCCTACGCGGGAATGACATCGTACGTTTTTTTTGGGCCATGCAACAAGACCTCTGGCATTGTTGCGTGGACCAGTAAGACCACTCTGTTACCTAGTTTGCTTGACCACGGGGGCCATAAAAACAATAAATATAATAATTTTAACTGGATCCCGTGGTCAAGCCACGGGGTGACACTCGAAAAATTGTTTCATCAAATTACTCTGTAATTTTCCTCGCAGTGACGTTAATTTATTAACTACTCTGCTTTTAATTAGCAATACCTCCCAAAGAACTTCTAGAAAAGTATTGCAACACTAATTTTTCTCTCTATAATAACTGTATATTGAATTTATGAATATGCAAATATTAACTTTCCAGTCTTTCTTTACTACTACAACCGGTTCAAGCCGGTAACAATATCTCTATATCTTTCTTTTAATTATATCCACCCCTTTAAATTAACTAATTATTATTAGGTAAGTTTTATGTTTCGTAAAATGCCACTTATTTTAATGGCTATTATCATAGCTATCATATTATTCAACCCACTAATGAGTTTAGAAGTAAAAAGGTTATTATATTCAATAAGTCTATCTATTAAATCTATAATTGGATTATTTCTTCCTTTAATTATTTTTGGCTTACTTTTTAAATCTGTTGTAATGCTAGCCAAAGATGTAACACGTATAGTTTTCTTAATATTATTACTAGTATGTGGGTCTAATTTTTGTTCTACTTTCATAAGTCATTATGTAGGTATATACATATGTCAATTCGATTTATCAATGATCTCTCCTATAGAAAATGATAGTTTAAAGCCTTTATGGTTACTTAATTTTCCTAATATTATTTCTAATGATAAAATCGTATTTAGTAGTATTATCTTAGGCTTTATATCCTCAAAATTTTGTGCTGAGATTGCAATTGGATTAGCTTTCAAGATAGAAGCATTTGTTGCAAAAATATTGTGATTGTTTATCTATATAATTCCCTTATTTATAATGGGCTTTATCGTAAAACTACAGTTTGATGAAGTATTAGGTATAATTATTAAAGATTATATGTTCATTTTTGGGACAATCGCATTTGCTCAGTTTGGCTATATCTTTCTTGCTTATTTTATTCTAAGTAACTGTCGAGTTAAGGAATTCATAGCTAGCCTCAGTAATATGATGCCAGCATCTATAAGTGGATTTAGTGCTATGTCTAGTGTTATAAAGAAGTGTTGAGAGATAA